>DATEEV010000503.1:0-13481 GCA_035281005.1 Microthrixaceae bacterium
GCTGAGCTGGGACCATCCGGCGATGCCGTGGGACGGCACCCGGCTGTGGGTCGCGGACCTGGTGTCGGGAGACGACGGACGGCCGATGATCGCCGGAGCGACGCCGATCGCCGGTGGCGACGACGAGTCGATCTGCCAGCCAGAGTGGGATCACGACGGGCGGCTGTGGTTCGTCTCCGACCGAACCGACTGGTGGTCGCTCTACCACTTCGACCGTCCCGGTCGCACCGACGGGCGTGAGGTCGAGGTGGGCCACCGCCACGCCGAGGTCGGTCTGCCCGGGTGGGTGTTCGGCCGGCCCCGCTACGCGTTCCTCTCCGACGGTCGTGTCGTGTTCGCCCACACCTCCGACGGCACCGACGCCATGTCGGTCCTGGATCCACTCACGGGCCAGGTCGACCAGCTCGACGTGCCGGCGACGACGATCGCCTGCGTCGCCGCATCACGCACCACAGCCGTCTATGTCGGTGCAAGCTTCACCTCGGAACCGTCGATTTCCGCGGTGCTGGTCGCGCGCAACGGCGTGGCGGGTGGGTTGCAGGTCATCCGTCCGGCGCGCGACCTCGGACTGAGCTCGGCCACTCTGTCCACCGGCCGCGCCATCTCGTTCCCGACGGGCCCGAACGACGAGCACCGGGCCCACGCGATCTACTACGAACCGGCGAACGCCGAGCACATGTTGCGGTCGGGGGAGCGGCCACCGTTGATGGTGATGGTGCACGGAGGGCCCACCGCGATGGCGCCGGCCGAGCTCCGACTCGGCGTGCAGTTCTGGACGAGCCGCGGTTTCGCCGTCGTCGACGTGAACTACCGCGGCAGTACGGGCTTCGGGCGTCGCTATCGCAACGAGCTGCGCGGCGCGTGGGGCGTGTACGACATCGAGGACGTCGAGGCCGCGGCCCGGTTCCTCGCGTCGTCGGGACGGGCCGACCCGGAGCGGTTGCTGATCCGGGGCGGGAGCGCCGGCGGGTTCACCGTGCTGGCCGCGCTGACCTTCACCGACACCTTCGCCGCCGGGGCGAGCCTGTACGGCATCGCCGACCTCGCAGTGCTCGCCCGCGACACCCACAAGTTCGAGTCGCGCTACCTCGATTCGCTGGTCGGGCCCTGGCCCGAGGCGGCCGCGACCTACGAGGAGCGTTCGCCGTTGCATCACGTCGATCGCCTCGACCGACCCGTCATCGTCCTCCAGGGCCTCGACGACAAGGTCGTCCCACCCGAGCAGGCCGAGCTCATCGTCGAGGCGCTCGCCTCGCGCGGCATCCCGCACGCCTATGTGGCCTTCGAGGGGGAGGGTCACGGCTTCCGGCGGGCCGAGAACATCCAACGTGCGCTGGAGGCCGAGCTCAGCTTCTACGCGCAGGTGCTCGGGATGCCCCATCCGCTCGACATCGACCCGGTGGCTGTCCGTCCGTGACGACCAAGCCGTTCGCGACGCTGGACGTGTTCTGCGAACGGCGCTTCGCGGGCAACCCCCTGGCCATCGTGGAGGATGCCGACGGCCTCGACGACGAGGTGATGCAAGCGGTGGCGGCGGAGTTCGGTCTGAGTGAGACCGTCTTCCTCCAGACCGCCACCCGGGAGGGCTGTGACGTTCGCGCCCGGATCTTCACCCCGACCACCGAGTTGCCCTTCGCCGGTCATCCCACGATCGGCACGGCGCTGTACCTCGTTCGTGACGGCGGCCTCCTGGCGCGCGCCGCGACCGTGATCCTCGACGAGGCCGCGGGCCCGGTGCCGGTGGTGATCGACCCGGCCACCCGCGTCGCGACGTTGACCGCGCCCGCGCGGCCGGAGACCGGCCCGGCGCCGGTGAGGGTGGACGAGGCCGCGGCGATGGTCGGCCTCACAGCGGGCGACCTGGACGGCGATCCGCAGATCGCGTCCGCCGGCAACCCGTTCCTGGTGGTGAAGTTGCGGACGGTCGACGCCGTCTCGCGGGCCGAGCCCGACGTCGCCGTGATCCGCGAGGTCGAGGACCGGGATCCCGCCGTCCCCATGATCTTCGTGTGGGCCGAGGTCTCCGAAGGCGTGGTCCGAGCCCGGATGTTCGCCCCGACCCGCGGCATCGCCGAGGACCCGGCCACCGGCTCGGCGGCCGCCGCGCTCGGCGCGGTGGTGGCCCAGGGCCTGCCGGACGGAACCCATCGCTGGTTGGTCACGCAGGGAGAGGAGATGAGCCGGCCGAGCCAGCTCCACCTGGCCGTCGACGTGGAGGAGGGCCAGGCCCTCGTAACTCGGGTCGGCGGGTCGGCCGTCGTGGTGACGACCGGCGTGATCGAGCTGTCCGACGACACCTCGGGCGCCGATCGGTGAGGCCGATGCCGGCCGCTCGGGACGCCTCTGGGCTCGTCGGAGAGATCCAGTTGGGTCCGCTCCGCGCCACACTCGTACGCTGAGCGACCGATATGGCACGCGTACTGGTGACCGAAGCGATCGCTGATCGTGGCCTCGACCGACTGCGAGACGCGGGCCACCAGGTCGACGTGCGGCTCGACCTGACCCCCGAGACCCTGCTCGACGCGATCCGGGGCGCACAGGCGCTGATCGTGCGCTCGGCCACCAAGGTCACCAAGGACGTCCTCGCGGCCGGCGCCGACCTGGTCGTCGTCGGTCGCGCCGGCATCGGCCTCGACAACGTCGACACCGCCGCGGCGACCGAGGCGGGCGTCATGGTCGTCAACGCGCCCCAGTCGAACACGCTGTCCGCGGCGGAGCACACGATGGCGTTGCTGTTGGCCCAGGCCCGCAACGTCCCCCAGGCCCACGCCGCGCTCAAGCAGGGCCGCTGGGAGCGGTCGAAGTGGAACGGCGTCGAGCTCGCCGACAAGACCCTCGGCATCGTCGGCCTCGGGCGCATCGGCAAGCTCGTCGCCCAACGCTGCCTCGCGTTCGGGATGAAGCTCGTCGCCTACGACCCCTTCGTGTCAGCCGAAGCGGCTCGGCGGATCTCGGTCGAGCTGGTGACACTCGACGAGCTGGTGGCCCGTGCCGACTTCGTGACGCTGCACCTCGCCAAGACGCCCGAGACGATCGGTCTCATCGGCACCGAGCTGCTGGCGAAGGCCAAGGACGGCATCCGGATCGTCAACGTCGCGCGCGGCGGCATCGTCGACGAGGCCGCCCTCTACGAGGCGGTGCGGTCGGGGAAGGTCGCCGGCGCGGCGCTCGACGTGTTCGCCGAGGAGCCGACGACCGAGTCGCCCCTGTTCGACCTCGACGAGGTCATCGTGACGCCGCACCTCGGTGCGTCGACGGTCGAGGCACAGGACAAGGCGGGCGACACGATCGCCGACATGGTGCTGCTCGCGCTCGCGGGCGACTTCGTGCCGTACGCGGTGAACGTGAGCGCGGGCGAGGTGAGCGAGACCGTGCGTCCCTACCAGGGACTGGCCGAGAAGCTCGGTCGTCTCTACGCCGGTCTCGCCGGATCGTCGCCGACCGCGCTCGAGATCGAGTACCAGGGCCAGATCGCCGAATACGACACGAGGATCCTCACGTTGTCGGTGCTCAAGGGCTTCTTCGGGGCGACCTCGGACTCACCCGTGTCCTACGTGAACGCGCCGCAGCTCGCCGAGGAGCGAGGGCTCGAGGTGCGCCCGACGAGCACGACGACCTCGCGCGACTACGTCAACCTCATCACGATCCGCGGCGGCGACCACGTGGTGGGCGGCACGCTGTCGGGCCTGAAGAGCGTGCCGAAGGTGGTCAACATCGACGACCACGCCGTGGACATCCCGCCGGCGCCCCACATGCTCGTGGTCCGCAACGACGACACCCCCGGGATGATCGGCACGGTCGGAACCGTGCTCGGCAGCGCGGGCGTGAACATCTCCGACATGGTCGTGGGCCAGTCGGCCGACGGCGTGGCGGCGCTGATGGTGATCGCCATCGACCGGCCGGTGGGAGCGGATCTGGTCGAGCAGCTCTCGACCCAGCCCGGCATCACCTCCGTCGCCGAAGTCCACTCCTGAGCTCCCTTCGTTCTGGCACTCATCCGGGACCTCTCGGCGCCCCGTTCGAAGGACCAGATCGGGAAAGTTCGTGGCGATCGAGCGCTGCATGCTTAGAATGGGCGTGATGACCTGTTCCAGCACCCGCACCGGACTGCTGCTTCTCACCTAGGCGAGCACCCCCGATGGTGCTCGCCGAACCTCCTGCGCCTTCGGGCTCGGGAGGTTCTTTCGTTTTCCGCCCCGATCCACACCGCCCAGCCCAGGAGTCGACCCATGACCGAGCGTGACCCCAACCGAGTGATCATCTTCGACACGACCCTCCGCGATGGCGAGCAGTCGCCGGGGATCTCGCTCGACGTGGGCGAGAAGGTCGAGATCGCCGAGCAACTGACACGACTCGGGGTGGACTACATCGAGGCCGGCTTCCCGATCGCCTCCCAGGGCGACTTCGAGGCGACCAAGGCGGTGGCCGAGGCGGTGGGCCGTTCGGGTGGCCCGGTGATCTGTGGGCTGTCGCGCACGGCGCACAAGGACATCGACCGCTGTTGGGAAGCGATCGAGGGTGCGGATCAGCGACGCATCCACGTGTTCATCGCGACCAGCGAGACCCACATGAAGCACAAGCTGCGCATGACGCCTGAGCAGGTGATAGCGGAGGCATCGTCCGCGGTGACCCGGGCCCGCGAGTACACCGACGACGTCGAGTTCTCCCCGGAGGACGCGTCGCGCAGCGACTTCGAGTTCATGTGCACGGTGCTGCAGGCGGCGATCGACGCCGGAGCGACCACGCTCAACATCCCCGACACCGTCGGCTACGGCATGCCCGACGAGTACGGGCGCCGGCTCGCGTCGGTGCGTGGCCGCGTGACGGGTGATTACGTGATCTCGGCGCACTGTCACGACGACCTGGGTCTGGCCGTCGCCAACTCCCTCGCCGCGATCGCGCACGGCGCCCGCCAGGTCGAGGTCGCGATGAACGGCATCGGCGAGCGCGCCGGCAACGCCGCCCTCGAGGAGATCGTGATGGCGTTGCGGACCCGTGAGGACTACTTCACCGAGGTCGCGGGCGCGGCGTTGACCACCGGCATCAACTCCGAGGAGCTGGGCCGCACGTCTCGCGTGGTGAGCCGCCTCACGGGCTACCCGGTCCAGTACAACAAGGCCGTCGTGGGGCGGAACGCCTTCGCCCACGAGTCGGGCATCCACCAGCACGGCGTCCTCACCGAGCGCACCACCTACGAGATCATGGACCCGGCTGCCGTCGGCGCCGGCGAGTCGAAGATCGTGCTCGGCAAGCACTCCGGCCGTCACGCCTTCCGCGACACCCTGGAGAAGATGGGCATCACCCTGCAGGGCGACGCACTGAACCAGGCGTTCACCCGGTTCAAGGAACTGGCGGATCGCAAGATCCAACTCTCCGAGGCCGATCTCGAGGCGATCGTGGCGGAGGAGACCGGCCAGGGGTTCGCCGATCGTTGGGACCTCGTCGACATCGCGGCTGCCGTGGCGCCGGGCTCGACGCCGATCGCGACCGTGACGCTGACGCGAAGCGGGGAGCGGTTCGAGGAGGAGTGCGAGGGCGACGGGATGATCGACGCCTGCTGCACCGCGATCCGCAAGATCACCGGCATGGACGGAGAGCTCACCGACTACTCCGTCACCTCGGTCACCGGCGGGGTCGACGCCCTCGCCGACGTGGTGCTGCAGTTCACGTCGAGCGATGGCATCAAGGTCGCCGGTCGTGGTCTGTCGACCGACGTGGTCGAGGCCTCGGCGCGTGCGTTCCTCAACGCGCTGAACAAGGTGGCCCGGGTCCGCGAGCGGGGCGACGACGCCACGTCGGTGATCCGCCCCGGTTCCCTCCGGCTCGAGTAACGACACGAACGCCCGATCTGTCCTGCGGATCTCGCGCTCCAGCGCGAGATCCGCATCACAGAACAGTCGGGCTCAGCGAGACCATGCGAGCCAGGCGAGCTCGGCGCTCGTGGCCGGGTCGTGGGCCGAGAGGCCGAGCCACGACAGGGCCCACAGTCGGCCGCCGGCGAGCAGTGTTCGCTCGACGGGCACCGTTTCGCGGTAGGGGGCGATGACGTCGGCCGGCAGGTCCCGATCCGGGGCCGGGGCGATGCCGGGTGAGGTCGCTCCGTCGCTCGATGGTGCCTCTCGCTCGGAGGAGGTGGGTGCGTCGTCGCCCTCGGGCGCGATCGTGGTCGGTACGTCGACCGCGGTCGTCGTCGTAGCTTCGGGAACGGTCGTCGTGGTCGGCGCCTCGGTCGTCGTCGTGGTCTCCGGCGGCACCGTGGTGGTCGTCGTGGGCTCGGCCACCGGCGTGGGATGGGTGGCGTTCGGATCGTGGACGATGCGGCCGACCTCGACGAGGGAATCTCCCTCGACCCGGAACATGATCGCCCCCTGGACCGCCGCTCCCTGCTCGTACCAGGACCCGATGATCGTGGCGGTGGCGCGCTCGGCATCCCACGTGAACGCGTGGGGATCGCTGCCGGCGTTGAACCAGCCGCCCTGCAACACGACCTTGTCGAGCTCGCGGGGGTTGGTGTCGTCGCTGGTGTCGTAGAGGGCGACCTTGGACCCCTGCTGACGACCCTCCTCGCTGGCCTCGACCCCGACGCCCAGCAGTCGACCGGGGCTGACGGGGTGCAGGTAGGCGGAGAACCCGGTGACCTTCAGCTCACCCAGCACCTTCGGTGCGGCAGGGTCGGCCAGGTCGATCACGTACAGCGGGTCGGTCTGACGGAACGTCACCACATAGCCCCGATCGCCCAGGAAGCGGACGCCCTGGATCTGCTCGGTCGGGCCGAGCCCGGTGACCTTGCCGACCTCCTCGAGGCGATCACCGGACAGCTTCAACACTGCGAGCTGTGAGCTCCGCCCGTCCGCCGTCGCGGAGGTCGTCGTGGCGATGCGCAGCGCGCCCTCGTGCTCGCTCAGCGCGTACTGGTTGAGCACGCCGCCGTCGACCCGGCCGGAGCCCTGGTACACCGCGTTGCCGCCGGTCGAGATGTCGAAGCGGTGCACGTCGGTGTGCTCGACGGGCATGGCCACACTGGTGCCGCGAAGGTCGTCCTCCGTCCACTCCGGGTAGCGGGTCGTCGCGACGTAGAGCGCGGTCGGCGATGCGTACGTCACTCCCGCCTCTCCCACCATGCCGGTCGCGGTCATCGAGTCGAGTCCCTCGGCGATCGACAGCACGGCGAGGTTGGCGAAGCCCGCGAACTCCGACGGGTGGTACATCGAGGTGCACTCCACGAGGGGACGGCGTGCGCCGTCGACGATCTCGGCCGGCTGCCAGTCCTCGATGGTGCTCCTCTCGATGGCCGACCGGTTGGCCGCTTCGGCCGCGGCCTCGCCGGCCTGGGATTGCGGGTACACAAAACCGGTCGCCGCAGGTGGGGAACCCGCCACGACCAGCCGCACGACGCCGTTCGCCAGGCGACCTGCGGTGATGTTGCCCTCCACGGTGCGTCGACCGACCTCCTTCGCCCCGTCGGTGAGGTCGACCTCCACGATCGCCGTCCCCCCGCCGCCCGACGGGTACGACATGTCGGAGGCGATCCCCGCCGCGGGTCCCCCCCGTCCGCTCATCGGACGGACGAGGTCGGTGGCGCCGTACACGAAGGCACGGTCACCGTCGAGGAAGAGCTGACCGCCGTGGAATCCCAACTCGACCGACGCCACCTCGGTCGGGGCACCGTCGATCGCCACCACGACCAGACGGTCGTCCCGCACCGCCACGATGCGGCGTCCATCGGTCTTCACCTGGTCCGCCTCGTCGACGCCCGCCTCCTGGTTGTTGGTGCCGGTCGGGGAAGCGGTGTTCGCGGAGTCACTCGCTGTGCCGGCCGAGTCGCCCTCCTCCGACATCGGCGGACTCGGCGGCGCGGCCTCCCGTGCCGCGACCATGTCGTCGGTGGTGGCGATGTCGCCGCGGTACATCCCGTTGCCGCCGAGGCCGTAGGGGCCGACCCGCTCCAGCGCCTCGGCCTTGCTCCAGGCGAGCTGATCGGCGCAGGCGTCGAACGACACCAACGACGCGATGCGAATCGGGTCGTCGGGGTCCCGCCTCGTCTGGTCATCGATCGTGCACGCCGCGACGACGAATCCCACCACCGCGATCAGGCTCAGGAATCGCTTCATCTCCACCCCCTCGGGTCTCGGACACCAGCTCTGACGACACGACGGCCGAGCTGGTTCCCGCCACATCCACATTTTCGGACGCGGAGATCTCGACCGGCTGGGGAGGCGACTGGACCAGAATCCGCCCGATGGCTGCCTCACCGACTGATCCGTGCCTCCTTCCCGCTCCCCGGCGGGTCGAGCTCGGTGACCGCACGATCGAGGCGATCGACCCCAGGCTGGTCCAGATCGAGACCGACCGACGGCTCGTCGGGGACGGGTACCGACTCGACATCACCGCCGACGGTGTCCGAGCCGCGGCGGGCTCTGCTCCCGGTGCCGAGCACGCCCGGCGCACCCTCGGCCAGCTCGACACCGCGTGCGCCGGCCGGTGGCCCCTCGGCGCCATCGAGGACGATCCCGATCTGGCCGTCCGCGGCGTGATGCTCGACGTCAGCCGCGACAAGGTGCCCACCATCGAGACCCTCGAGCTCATCGTGGACCAGCTCGCCGCGTGGAAGGTGAACCACCTCCAGCTCTACGTGGAGCACACCTTCGTCCACCCTGGCTTCGAGGACGTGTGGGCCGACGCCTCGCCGCTCACCGTCGACGAGGTCGCGCATCTCGTGTCGTTCGCGGCGACGCGTCATGTCGAGGTCGTGCCGAACCAGAACTGCCTCGGCCACATGGAGCGCTACCTCGTCCACCCCCGGCTCCGTCACCTGGCGCTGGCACCCGACGGCTTCCGACTGCTCGGGTTCCTCCCCAAGCCACCGTCCACCCTCGATCCCCGCTCGGAGGAGGCCTTCGGTCTCGTCAGCCGCCTCGTCGGCGACTGGATCGACGCGGTTCCCGGCGCCGCTCGAATGCATGTCGGCCTCGACGAGCCGTGGGAGCTCGGCCCAGAGCTGCTCGACGACTACCAACGCTGGGCCCGGCGGTTGCGTGACCTGCCCCCGCTCGACGGTCGCGAGGTCCTGATGTGGGGCGACATCCTCGCGAAGCACCCGGCCCTGCTCGACGGCATGCCCGACGACGTCACGGTGTGCGAGTGGGGCTACGAGGCCGGCCACCCGTGGACCGAGCGACTTGCCGCTCTCGCGGAGCGTGGCGTCGAGCGCTGGGTGGCGCCGGGGACCTCGTCGTGGTTGTCCCTGCTGGGGAGGACCACGAACATGCGTGATGACGTCGGCCAGGCCGTCGACGCCGCGCTCGCCGATGGGGGAGTGGGAGGCCTGTTGTCGACCGACTGGGGCGATTGGGGCCATCACCAGTACCTGCCGGTGAGCTGGGCCGGCCTGGCCTGGAGCGCCGCCCAGGCGTGGTGTCGCGCGTCGAACCGTGACCTCGACCTGGCCCATGCGCTCGATGTGCATGCGTTCGAGTCGACCGGGCCCGGCTACGGCGCAGCGTTGTGCGCGCTCGGCGACGCGCACCGTCATTGGGGGAGCGATGTCCCGAACGTCGCGGCGAGCTACCTCGGGCTGTGGCTGCCACAGTTGCCGATCCGCGGGGTCGAGCGCGGCGCGCCCGACGCGGTCGCCGCCGCGCTCGAGGACGCGCTGGGGCTCGGCGATCCCGGAGCGGAGGTGGCCACGACCGTCGAGCTGGCCCGCCTGCTGCTCGACGAGGCCGCCGCCCGGCTCGACGGCGACGGGTCACTCGGCTCGGTGCGCGAGGCGCTGCGCCGTGAGTTCGCGGAGCGCCTCTCGGCGATCTCGGTGGACCACGAACGGCACTGGCTCACCCGCAACCGTCCCGGCGGTCTGGACGACAGCCTGGCCTGGTTCGACCACCTCGCGGACGCCTGGCGCACCGGTGTCGCCGACCCCGACTGGTCAGGGCCGCTGCAGATCAGGGTGTGACGCCCGCTCCGAGCCGTACTGGTCCCCGAAACCGGGCGCCACAGGTCCCGAACGACCGCCAGTACCGGTGGGGTCAGGCGCTGAACATCCAGGCGGGGCGCTCGGTCTCGTAGCGGTCGATCTCGGACTCGTGCTGGAGGGTGATCCCGATGTCGTCGAGGCCGTGCAGGAACCGATGCTGCACCGAATCGTCGAGGGGGAAGTCGACGAGCAGGTCGAGGGCCGGGACCTCGAGGGTGCGCAGCTCGATGTCGATGGTGATCTCGATGGTCGGGTCGGCCTCGACGGCGGCGAGGAGCTGCTCGCCCACCTCGGCCGACACCTCAACGGCCACCAGGCCGTTCTTCGCCGCGTTGTTGACGAAGATCGGGCCGAAGCGCGGCGACACCACCGCGCGGAACCCGTACTGCTGGATCGCCCAGACCGCGTGCTCGCGTGACGAGCCGGTGCCGAAGTTGGGGCCGGCGATCAGCACGACCGCGCCGGCGTGCTCCTCGCGGTTCAGCACGAAGTCGCGGTCGTCACGCCATTCGGAGAACAGGCCCTTCTCGAAGCCGGTTCGCTCGACGCGCTTGAGCCAGTCGCTCGGGATGATCTGGTCGGTGTCGACGTCGGAGCGGGCGAGGGGCACCGCGGTGCCCTGGATGACCTGGACGGATTCCATCTCAAAGGCTGCCTTTCAGAGCTACTGCTCAGAGATCGTCGGGAGTGGCGAAGTGGCCGGCGATGGCAGTCGCCGCGGCGACGGCCGGTGACACGAGGTGTGTACGGCCACCGCGACCCTGCCGGCCCTCGAAGTTGCGGTTCGAGGTCGACGCGGAGCGCTCGCCGGGCGACAGCGTGTCGGGGTTCATCCCGAGACACATCGAGCACCCGGGCTCGCGCCAGTCGAAGCCGGCGTCACGGAACACCACGTCGAGGCCCTCGGCCTCGGCCTGCGCCTTGACCTGGTGGGACCCGGGCACGACGTAGGTGCGGAGGCCGGAGGCGACCCGCCGGCCGCGGGCGACCTCTGCGGCGAGGCGGAGGTCCTCGATGCGCGAGTTGGTGCAGCTCCCGATGAAGATCACGTCGACGCCGACGTCGCGCATGGGCGTACCGGCCTCGAGGCCCATGTAGTCCAACGCTCGCTCGGCCGCGTTGGCGAGGGTCGGGTCGTCGAAATCGGCGGGGGAGGGGACCCGCGCCGAGAGCGGCACGACCTGGCCCGGGTTCGTGCCCCAGCTGATGTGGGGCTCGATCGCGGCGGCGTCGAAGCGCTCCTCGTGGTCGAACGCCGCGTCGGGGTCGGTGTGCAGCGTCGCCCAGTCGGCCACCGCCTGCTCCCAGGCGTCGCCCTTCGGCGCGTAGCGGCGGCCCTCGAGGTATTCGACGGTCGTGGCATCGGGTGCGATGAGCCCCGCCTTCGCTCCGGCCTCGATCGACATGTTGCACACGGTCATCCGCCCCTCCATCGACAGCGCCTCGATGGTGGAACCGCGGTACTCGGCGATCGAGCCGATGCCGCCGCCGGTGCCGATGCGGGCGAGGATCGCGAGGATCACGTCCTTGGCCGTCGAGCCGACCGGCAGCTCGCCGTCGACCGTCAGTGCGAGCGTGCGCTGAGGTGCTTGGGGAAGGCTCTGGGTGGCGAGGACGTGTTCCACCTCGCTGGTGCCGATGCCGAACGCCAGGGCACCGAACGCGCCGTGGGTGGCGGTGTGCGAGTCACCGCAGACGATCGTCATGCCCGGCAGGGTCATGCCCTGCTCCGGGCCGACGACGTGGACGATGCCGTTGAACTCGTGGCCCATGGGGAAGATCGTGATGCCGTACTCCGCGGCGTTGTTCCGCAGCGTGTCGATCTGCTTGCGCGACACCGGGTCCGCGATGGGCTGGTCGATGTTCGCGGTCGGGATGTTGTGGTCCTCCACCGCCACGGTCAGCTCGGGGTGGCGCACGCCTCGACCTGTCATGCGCAGCCCGTCGAAGGCCTGGGGCGAGGTCACCTCGTGGATCAGGTGGAGATCGATGAACAACAGGTCGGGCTCACCGTCGCCGGAATGGACGAGGTGACGGTCCCAGACCTTCTGACTCAGGGTTCGAGGCTGACCGGGGGTTCGAGGGGTGGGCATCGATGGCTCCTCGCGCCGTGCGTATGGTTGACGAGTCTCAAATAATGAGACACACTTCCCAAGTGGTGAGCACCAGCATAAGTGGCGTCGGCGTGCTCGACAAGGCGATGTCGATCGTGGCCGCGGTGGAGGCCGGGCCGGCGACGCTCGGTGAGCTCGTCGAGCGGACCGGGACCACTCGGGCCACCGCACATCGGCTGGCGGTCGCCCTCGAGGCACACGGGTTGCTCCGGCGTGACGCGGACGGCCGCTTCGCTCTCGGTGTGCGCCTCGTCGCGCTCGGCCGGGCGGCGCTGTCGAGCTTCCACCTGGCCGAGCTGGCCGAGCCCATCCTCGAACGGCTCCGTGACGAGACCGGCGAGAGCGTGCAGCTCTATGTCGTCGACGGTGACCACCGTCGCTGCGTCATGGCGCTGGACTCGCCCCACGAGCTGCGCACGATCGTGGCGCCCGGCGTCCGCCTGCCGCTGGGCCGCGGATCTGCGGGTCGGCTGCTCGCCGGCGACCAGCCCGAGCCAGGGGGTTGGCTCGAGACCGTGGGCGAGCGCGAGGCGGGGGTCGCGTCGGTGTCGGCCCCGGTGCGCGGGCCTCACGACGAGCTGGTCGCCGCCATCAGCGTCTCCGGACCGATCGACCGCATCTCGCGCAGCCCGGGCCGACGACACGGCGCGGCCGTCGCGACGGCAGCCGAACAGCTCAGTACTCGGGTCGGTGCAAGTCGGTGACCTCGTCGAGCAGCAGGTTCCAATG
The DNA here is from genome assembly GCA_035281005.1 of Microthrixaceae bacterium. Taxonomy (GTDB): domain Bacteria; phylum Actinomycetota; class Acidimicrobiia; order Acidimicrobiales; family Microtrichaceae; genus DATEEV01. The sequence goes on from DATEEV010000503.1 coordinate 12,820, forward strand.
GGCCAGCCGCTCCGGATCGATCTCGCCCGACTCGGTCGCGGCGCGCACGGCACAACCGGGCTCGTCGCGGTGGGAGCAGTCGGCGAACCGACACGACTCACTCAACGCGGTGATCTCGGGGAACGCCAGGTCGATCCCGGGCTCGACCTCCCAGACCGCGAGCGCCCTGGTCCCCGGGGTGTCGATGACGAGGAGGTCGCCGAGCACGATGAGGCGGGCCGTGGTCGTCGTGTGACGGCCCTTGGCGTCGCCGTCGCGCACCTCACCCTCCAGTTGGATCGACTCGCCGGCGAGCGAGTTGACGATGGTCGACTTGCCGACCCCGGACGCGCCGAGGAAGGCCACCGTGGTGCCGGGCGGGAGGAGGGAGCGCAGCTCGTCGATCCCCTCGCCCGACCGGTTCGACACCATCACCACGTCGACGCCGGGAGCCGAATTCCGCGCGATGTCGGCCGCGAGCTCGGGATCATCGACGAGGTCCGACTTGGTGACGACCACGAGGGGGCGGGCCCGGCTCTGGTAGGCGAGCACGACCTCACGCTCGAGCCGTCTCGGGTTGACCCCGGGCTCGCACGACGCAACGGCAGCGACGTCGACGGGCAGCTGTCCGTCATGTTCCGCAAGGACAACGGCAATCTCGACGAGGTCGAGAAGTATCTCAC
>DATEEV010000504.1:0-2492 GCA_035281005.1 Microthrixaceae bacterium
CCGAGACGCCGAGGGGTGGAACCGGCTTCGGCGTCCGCACCCTCGTGGCGTTCGCGGAGGGCCGCGCCGGCGCCTGACGCGCACGAGGACGAGGAAGTACTCGGTCGATGCCCCCACACTTGTAGCGTTCGCGGAGGTCGCCTCGGCGACCGACCGGTAGGGGCGAGAGATCGGGAGATCGTGATGCGCAAGGTTCTGGTGTTGATGCCTTTTGTGGCAGTGGTGTTGTTGATGGGCGGCTGCGCCGACGACGACGAGACGAGCGACGACGGAGCGCCGAGCGCGCAGGAGGCCAGCGGCCCGACGGTGCTCAGCTACGAGTTGATCGACTACGGGTTCGACGGACCGTCCGAGGCTCCGGTCGGGCCCGCCACGTTCGAGATCACCAACGCGGCCGATCAGCTGCATCACCTGACGATCGGCAAGCTGCCCGACGGCATGACCTACGAGCAGCTCGAGGCGATGGCCACCGCCGGTGACGCCGCGGGTGTCGACGCCGCACTCGAGTTCTACGGTGGTGTCCAGGTTGTGGATCCCGATGGGACGGCTCGGGCGCAGGTCGATCTCGACGAGGCCGGCGACTATGCCCTGGTGTGCTTCGTCCCCGCGCCTGACGGCCAACCGCACGTGCTGAAGGGAATGATCAAGCCCTTCGAGGTCGTGGACGAGGGCGAGCCGGCCGAAGCCGCGGCCGAGCCGACCACCGAGGTGTCGATGATCGACTTCGCCTACACCTATGGCGCGGAGGAACTGGTGGCGGCGGACCAGGTCGAGTTCTCGAACGACGGCAGTCAGAACCACGAGGCGATCGTCCTTCGATTCGAGGAGGGCAAGACCAAGGACGACCTGCTCGGCTACTTCTTCAAACTCTCCCAGGGGGCGCTCGGGCCTGACGAGAAGCCGCCAGGGTCCCTCATCGGTGGAGCCGCGGCCACCGCGCCCGGTCGATCCAGCGTCGTCGAGCTCGACCTCGAACCGGGGAGCTACGCCATGTTCTGCGCGATCCCGAACCCGGAGAACAACGGCACCCCGCACATCATCGAGGGCATGTACTCCGAGTTCACCGTCGAGGAGTGACCGTTCTGTGCTGCGATCCTCGCGCTCCACCGCGAGGTTCGCAGCACAGATCGCAACGGTCGCACTGCGAGTGCCGGGCTCAGGCGGCGACCATGACCGGTGCTCGCGGGCCTGCAGGTCAGGCAGGCAGGTGGGTCAACTGACGAGCGTCGCGCGCAGCCGTTCCACTTCGGCCCTGGTGATGTACACCTTCCTCGAGCCAGTCCCGGAGGTGGAGGAGCTCGGCCAGTTGGGGACGTTCGAAGGACAATTCCTCCGGGACGACCGGTTCGGGGTCAGGCCTGCGTCTTGAAGCGCTCGAGTGCACTCGCCGGGATGCCCAGTGTGCCGTCCTCGAGTCGGACCCGTGGGATTCGCTTCTCGTGCATCGCTCGCACGATGTCGCGAGTTGCCACCCCGATCCGGCGGGCTGCTTCGGCTGGAAGCAGGACCTCGTCGTTCGCAGTTTCCATGGTCAACTCCATCCGCCTTCCTCGAAGCCCAACATACCGTGGAGGATCCGAATCAATGGGTGTGAACGTCCTGGCTGAGCGGGGCCGACGGAGCATGGCCGCGCCGATTTGGACTCCTTTCGCTGACGGACAGCGAGGTCATAGACCTCGGCGGATCTCGGTGATGCGGTCGACCTCGCGGGCAGCCTGTCTGCGGTTCGTACGATTACGCGGCGTGCTTGGCCTTGTACTCGTCGATCGCGGACTCGGGGACGTGAGCGATTCCCTTCACCATGATGATTCGGAGCTCGCGTGCGTGCATGAGCCTCAGCACCTCCTTGGTGGTGATGCCGAGACGCCGAGCAGCTTGAGTGGCTGGAAGAGCGTGTTCGGCGCTCATGTCGGACCTCCGTCGTCGAAGCGCAGTTTACGGTTCAGAACCGCCAGCTGGACCTCGACTTCCATCACCAGGCCGAGCATCGGGCTGTCCCTCAGCTCCTCGCGAGCGTCTTCCAGGACAGCGAGAACGTCGAGTGCCTCCTCCAGGGTCAGGGTGATCTCGGGGGGAGGTTCAGAAGGGTCGTCCATCTGGGTTCGTCTCGATTGACAGGCGGCATGTACACCGAGTTCGCCGTCGAGAAGCGACCGTTCTGGACGCGAGCTTCGGGCTTCACGGCGACGTTCGCGTCACGAATCGGTTCCGGCGGCGGGCCGACTCGTCCGAAGTCAGGCCGCGGGCGGCAGGCGAGGTGGTGGGGGCGCGGAGGTGACGACGCGGCCGATGTCCTCGCGGTGCTCGTCGACCCAGCGCTGGTGCGCGTTGCGCACGGCGAGGGGAAGCCGCGTGAGCTGTCGCTGGGTGAGCGGCGGGAGGTGCGTGCGCACCGAGAGCCGATCCACGCCGTGGCGCTGGGCCAGGCCGAACTGGCAGGCCCGGTCGATCGAGCGCGAGATCATCGAGTTGCGACCGGTGCCCTCACCGAG
>DATEEV010000505.1:0-5338 GCA_035281005.1 Microthrixaceae bacterium
GCGGCCACATCGGTCGCCACGAGAGCCTGGAGGTTGCCGTCGGAGAAGCGACGCAGCACCTTGGCGCGTTGGGGCTGGGTCCGGCCGCCGTGGATGGCGGCGACGTCGACGCCCATGCGCAGGAGCTGGGTGGTGACCCGATCCGCGCCGCGGCGGGTCCGGCAGAAGACGATCGTGCGGCCGGCGGCCTCGATGACGTCGGCCGTGTGGCGATTGCGCTCGTTGCGCTCGACCGTCACGAAAAGGTGATCCGCGGCGGATTGCACGTCGTCGTTGGCACCCTGGGTGACGTGGCGCTCGGCGTCGGTCGTGTAGTCGGCGATGAGCCGCCCGACCGGGCCGCCCAACGTCGCGGAGAACAACATGACTTGGCGGTCGGACGAGGTGTCGTCGAGCAGCCGGCGGACGCAGGGCAGGAACCCGACGTCGGCCATGTGATCGGCCTCGTCGACGACGACCGTGGTGACCTCGCGGAGGTCGAGGACGCGCTGGGCGATGAGGTCCTCCAAGCGGCCGGGGCAACCGACCACGATGTCGAGGCCCTCGCGAAGCAGTGCTCGGTGCTTCGGAACCGGCACACCGCCGTAGAGCGCGGCGATGCGGAGCTGGCGGACCTTGGCGAGGGGCCGGAGGTCACGAACGACCTGTTCGGCGAGCTCGCGGGTGGGGACCAGGACGAGTGAGGTGGGCCGGCGGTTCGAGCCGACGCGTGTGCGGTCGACGAGGGGAAGACCGAACGCGAGGGTCTTTCCGGACCCGGTCGGTGCCTCGCAGCACAGATCGCGACCGGCGAGACCGCCGGGAATTGCGGCGGTCTGGACCGGGAACGGTTCGGTGAGACCCGCTCGATCGAGGACCGCGCAGAGATCTGCGGGCACCCCGAGGTGCGAGAACGACGTGGACATCTGAAACTCCGATCGCCTGCCCTTGGCAGGGATGCTCGTGTTGCGCATTTCTCGAGCTAGCGGAGCCAGTGGCAACGAAGACCGATACACCCGGATGTCGTTCCGAGGACTCGGTACCACATCGCGATTGCGCTCGCCGTGAACGACACAGTGTCGATCAGACCTGCTCACCCTAGCGCGGCAGGTGTCAGGATCGGCATCTTGAGCTAGAACCATCGGATGGCCTCCCCCACCGACCCCGAGGCGAACGCCTCGGCTCCGGGCACCGAAGGGTCGTTCCCCGATCACGTCACGGTGCGCGACCAACCGTCCCAGCTCCGTTACGAGGTCCGCGTCGGCGACGAGCTGGCCGGGTTCGCCCGGTACGCCCTGCGCCGAGGTCGCATCGTCTTCGTGCACACCGAGGTCGACCCCGCCTACGACGGCCAGGGGCTCGGGTCGATCCTCGCCCGCAGCGCGCTCGACGACGTGCGCTTCCGCGGATTCCGGGTGGTGCCGATCTGCCCGTTCATCGCCGCATACATCGAACGACACCCCGAGTACGACGACCTCGTCGACCACCAGGCGCTGGCCGCCCTCGACGCCGAAACCACCTGACCGAGGAGCGGAGGCGAAGCAGCCCGAGGCGCGGCCGGGGGCGAGCCTGAGCAGAGCGACGAGGCCATCAGGATCAGTCCTCCTCGAACACCTGGGTCTGCGGAGCGCGAGGGTCGGTGTGGAGCTCGACGTCGTCCTGGAGGCCGTCGACCCGCACACCGGTGGCATCGGCGGTGATGGAGATCCGGCCGCCGTCGAGGGGCACCCGATCGATGTGGATGTGGTGGACCCAGCCGGGAAGGCTCGGGGCCACCCACAGCTGACGGCGGCGCATCCACGGGTCGACGCGCAACAAGGACCGCAGGAACAGCAGCGGTGAGGCGGCCGACCACGCCTGGGGCATGCACGAGGTGGGGTACACGGCGGGAACCGACAGCTCGGAGCGGGCGACGCCGGCCAGCAGTTCGGGCAGGCGACCGTCGTGGTGTTGGGCGACGTCGAGCATGCCGTTGATGACCCGGTGGGCGTCGTCGGTGAAGCCGTAGCGCACCAGGCCCGCGACGCAGATCGCGTTGTCGTGGGGCCAGACCGATCCGAGGTGATAGCTGACCGGGTTGTACGCAGCCATCGATGACGCCATCGTGCGGATGCCCCAACCCGAGTACATCTCCGGTGACATCAGGTGCCCCGCGACCGACGGCGCGACCTCGGGGTCGACGATGCCGGTCCAGAGGCAGTGGCCCATGTTGGACGTGAGCGAGTCGATCGGTCGCTTGTTCCCGTCGAGGCCGAGCGCGAACCAGCCCTTTTCGGGCAACCAGAAGTCGCGGTGGAAGTTGCTGCGCAACTGCGCGGCGCGGTCGATCCACTCGCGCATGGCCGCGAGATCACCTTCCTCCTCCGCGAAGTACGCGCGGGCGAGGTACGCGGCGTACGCGTAGCCCTGCACCTCGCACAGCGCGATCGGGCCCTCGGCGTAGGTCCCGTCGGCGAAGCGGATCGCGTCCCACGCGTCCTTCCAGCCCTGATTGACCAGGCCGCCCTCGGTCGCGCGCTGGTACTCGATGTAGCCGTCGCCGTCGCGGTCGCCGAACTTCAGCATCCACTCCAGCGCGCGGTCAGCGGCCGGCAACAGCTCCTCGACCACGTCATCCGCGAGGCCCCAGCGCCGCATCTCACCGAGGAGCACCACGAACAGCGGCGTGGCATCCGCGCTGCCGAAGTAGACGGTCCCGTCGGACAGGTTCCAGGAGGGGTGGTCGTGGAAGCGGATCTCGTGGAGGATCCGGCCCGGTTCCTCCTCGGTCTCGGGCTGGACCTGCTTGCCCTGCAAGCGCGCCAGCGTCCGCAGGACTCCGAGCGCGATTCGTGGGTCGACCATGAGCGCCATGTACGCGGTGAGGATCGCGTCGCGCCCGAAGAGGGTCATGAACCATGGGGCGCCCGCGGCGACGATCACGTCGTCGGGGTGTTCGGGATCGATGATGCGAAGCGCGCCCAGATCCTCGGCCGTGCGCGCCAGCGCGCCGGTGAGGCGCTGGTCGGCGGTGTCGACCCTCGGCACATCCGCGCGCCAGTCCGCGAGCCGTCGGGTCGGCTCGCTCATCACCTCGTCGGCACCGCACGCGAAGCGCGGCTCGATCTCGTCCTCGCCGACGCCGCCGCGGATCTCGATGCACAATTCGGCTCGGCCACCCGGCTCGAGTGCGAGTTCCCACACGAGCCGGTCGTGCTCGCTGATCATCGGGCTCGGGTGGGCGACGATGGCCGTGCGGCGCTCGAGCCCGTTGCGGATCGCCGCGAACTCGACCCCGGACAGACCGGTGTCGACGCGGCGAGGGCCCGTGGCGGGCGGGATCGACTCCTTGACCTCGAACAGGTCCGCGAAGTCGACTTCCACGTGCAGCTCTACGCGGGTCAGCGCCTCGTGGGGCGAGTTGTTGCAGATCGTCAGCTGCTCGAGCATGCCCCGACCGATCTTGCGATGGCGGAACGCGGTGAGGGTCGAGTCATGGCCGGTCATCCCGACGGGGCGGACGAGGAAGGTGGCTTCGAACGGCGACTCGTCGGAGACCGCGAGGCTCTCGGTCTGATGCCCGTCGAGCTCGAGCTCCAGACCCGACAGGAACCGCGTGTCGAGGAAGAACAGGCCGTGGACGTGACCGGGGACGATGTCGCCGTTGGGCGCCGACAGGCAGAACGACGTCTCCTCGACCAATGTGACCGAAGGTCCCGACGTGGAGGCGGTCGGTCCTTGGAACGCCCAGGCCTCGGTCACCTCTCGGCGTTCCCGGCCCTCACGCCACGTAGCTCGTGCAGGTCGACAGCGGTGTCGGCGTGACCCTCGACGGGTCGCATGGCGAGGCGTCGGTAGAGCCGTTCGTAGCGATCGACCATCACCTCGGCGGCGAAGTGGGTCTCGACCCGCGCCCGGCAGGCGGCGGGCTCGATCACGTCGAGGCGTTCGAGCGCGGCGAGCGCGGACCCGACCGGATCGTCGGGGTCGAGCCACCAACCGCTGACCCCGTCGTCGATCACCTCGGGCACCGACCCGCGGCGGGTCGCGAGCACCGGCGTCCCGCATGCCATCGCCTCGACCATGGCAAGACCGAAGGGCTCCTCCCAGGCGATCGGGAACAGCAAGGCGCGGGCGCGGGACAGCCGATCGACCTTCACCGCGTGCCCGGCATTGAAGATCACCTCGACCATCTCTGGGCTCTCGAGGCCGGCGAGTGCGGGCTCGACGACCTCGTTCCAGTAGGCGCGCTCCTCGGGCTGGTTCGCCTTGATCATCATGACGAGGGGCATGCCCGCGCGAGCGGCGATCTCGATCGCAGCGACCGGGCTCTTCTCGGGACTGGCTCGACCGAGGAACGCGAGGAAGTCAGCCTTGCGATCGCAGTAGGGGAACGCGGCCACGTCGATCCCGTTGTGAACCACCCCTGCGTATCGCAGGAGGGGATTGCCGCCTCGTTGTGACGCGCTGATCGCGACCAGCTCGATGGCCTCGTGGAGCATGCCGAAGTGGCGGCGCGACTCGGGGGTCCAGTTCGAGTGGAGGGTGTGCACGATCGGCGGGCGGTGCTCGGCCATGGCGCCCATTGCCGGTCCGACCACGAGGCAGTGGTCGTGGATCACGTCGAAACCCATCTCGGGATCCATGGCCTGTTGATAGGCGCAGTAGGAGTGGTAGACGGCGTCCCACGCGTTGTTCAACGCAGCCGGATCAGGGGGCTCGTCCATGGTGGTGACGAGCTCGGCGCGGGTCACCGACCCGGGGCAGGCGAAGAGCGTGACCTCGTGGCCGCGGTCGACCAAGCCGTCGGCAAGTACCGACACGACGCGTTCTGTGCCGCCGTAGCCCGTGGGGGGTACCGGGAACCAGGGTGGTGCGATCTGTGCGATTCGCATAGGTCTCTTCACCCTTGACCCTACCCCCGGGGAGCGGCATCGAGACGAGCGAGTGCTCAGGCCCCCTCGACGGGAGTGGACTCGCCGCGATCGCGTCGCCTCGCCGAGGCCACCAGGCGCGACACGGTGGTGGCGAGGAACACCGGACCGACGACCGCCTCGAGCATCGCCACACGGCGCCCGAAATTGGTGACGATGGTGTAGTCGCCGTAGCCGGTCGTGGTGAGGGTGGTGAAGCTGAAGTAGGCGTAGTCGGGATAGGCCATCGAGTGGTTGAAGATGTTCGACGGGCCCAGTAGGTCCATGGCGGCGAAGATGTTGGAGAACAGGGTGCCGATCAGCAAGTAGGCGCACAACGCGCCGGCGATCGTCTGCATCTCGACGTCGTGGTGACCGAGGACGCGGGCCAGGACGGCCGCCAACAACCCGGCGACGACGATCGCGGAACAGACCGCCCCGTACCCGTGGGAGGTGTCGCCCTCGAG
>DATEEV010000506.1:0-4667 GCA_035281005.1 Microthrixaceae bacterium
CGCCCTTCGATGCCCTTCTCACGGGCCTCGTTGTAGAGCTGGTCGCGGGTTCGTCCTCCCGCGCCGCGATGCGAGCGCAGCCCGCCACGACGGCCAGAGGAGATGTCATCGGTGGAGGTGCGGCTCGACTCCTCGGCCTCACCCGCGCGCGCCCGCTCCTTGTTGACCGTTCTCGCCGCGATCTCCTCGGCGGTGTCCGCGTCCTCGCCCCGCTCGAGCAGTCCCTCCTTGATGTGGCCGTACTGACGCTCTCGCTTCTTGCTCCAGGCTCGTTGTGGCATCAGGCCTCCTTCGAACTCGTCGCTCGACGAACCCATGCCCGAAGGTCACGGTTCCAATCCTCCAGACCCCTATGTTCTGGCGATGCGAACGGCCAGCTCACCCGGATGAACGCCAGCGGCGTCGCCGTGGTGGGCGTGCTGGTCTTCGCGTGGGCGGTGCTGTCGGGCCTGCTCGCCCGCGGCAACGTCACCGGCCCGTTGGTGTTCGCCGTGGCCGGCTACCTGTTGGGCAATCCCGACTGGGGCGTGCTCCCGGTCAATGTGTCGACGTCGTCGGTCCACGTCGTCGCCGAGCTGGCTCTGGCCCTGCTCCTCTACTCCGACGCGGCCCGCGTCAACGTCCACGAGCTCCGCCGGGAGAAGGGCATGCCGATCCGACTCCTCGGGATCGGCCTCCCTCTCACCGTCGCGCTCGGCGTCGCGCTCGCCGCGTTGTTGTTCGACCTCCCATGGGCGCTCGCACTCTTCCTCGGCGCCGCGCTGGCGCCCACCGACGCCGCGCTGAGCCTCCAGGTCATCAACGACGAGCGCATCCCCCTCCGTCTCCGCCGATCGCTCAACGTCGAGAGCGGCCTGAACGACGGCATCGTGACGCCCTTCGTCACGGTTGCGATCGCCATGGCGGCGAGTCAGCTCGGTGACGTCGACGAGAGCGTCTCGTACGAGTTCGGAGCGGCGCTGCGACAGCTCGGCGTCGGCGTGTGGGTCGGCCTGATGATCGGCGTCGGCGGCGCCTTGGCCCTGAGCGTCGCGACCCGTCGGGGATGGATCGTCCCCGGGGGCCGCCTCATCGCCGCGCTGGCTCTGGCGATCAGCGCGTTCGAGGTCACGCTCGCGTTCGACGGCAACGGGTTCATCGCCGCGTTCGTCGCCGGCGCCGCCTTCGGCGCCTTCGTCGATCGAGCAGCCGTCGACCTGGAGCGGGTCAACGAGCTGCCCGAGCTGGGTGGAGAGCTGCTGGCGCTCGTCGTGTGGTTCCTCTTCGGCGCGAGCCTGCTCCCGATCGCGATCGACCAGCTCGACTGGCGTGTCGCGCTCTATGCGCTGGGGAGCCTGACGGTGGTGCGGATGGTCCCGGTCGCACTGAGCATGATCGGCGCCCGGATCGACGGGCCCACCACGCTGTTCCTGGCGTGGTTCGGCCCGCGAGGGCTCGCGTCCGTGGTGTTCGCGATCCTCGCCATCGAGGAGCTCGGGGGGAACGACGAGGCCACGAACCTCGCGGTGTCAGTGGTCGCGACGACCGTCGCCGCCAGCATCCTCCTGCACGGCCTGACCGCCGGGCCCGGCGGGGGGAGCTACGTGCAGATGGAGGCGGAGGTCGAAGCGAGCCGACCGCTCGCCCGCAGGGCAGCGCTCAGCCGCCGCGACGGCTGATCCCGCCGGGTCGTCACTCGTCGTCGGGCACGCCCTCGTCCACCGCACCGGCCCGTTCGTCGCGCTCCGCCCACTCGAGGAGCTCATCGATCGCGTACACCGCCGCGTCGATGCCGGCATGAAGGTCGCCGAGCTCTGCGAACCGGGACGGAACGGTCGCCATCGTGAAGTCGGTCGGCTCGATGGCGGCGACCTCATCCCAGGAGACGGGGGTCGACACGGTTGCCTCGGGCACACCTCTCACCGAGTAGGCGGCCGCCATCGTGTGATCACGGGCGTTCTGGTTGTAGTCCACGAACAGCGCCTTCGGGTCACGATCCTTCCGCCACCACGTCGTGGTCACGTCATCGGGCGCCCGTCGCTCGACCTCACGCGCGAAGGCCAGCGCGGCGCGGCGCACGTCGGTGAACGAGTGAGCCGGCTCGATGCGGACATAGACGTGCAGGCCCTTGCCTCCCGAGGTCTTCGGCCAACCGACCGCGCCCAGCTCGTCGAGCACCTCGTGCACCACGCCCGCGACGCGACGGACCGTGTCGAGTGGGCACTCGGGCATGGGATCCAGGTCGATGCGCCACTCGTCGGGTTGCTCCACGTCGGCCCGGCGCGAGTTCCAGGGGTGGAACTCGACCGTCGACATCTGCACCGCCCAGATCACCTGCGCCAGCTCCGTCACGCACAGCTCGTCGGCGTGCAGGCCGTAGCGCGGGAAGTGGAGGCGCACCGTCTCCAGCCACGGCGGCGCCCCGGCCGGTACCCGCTTCTGGTGGACCTTGTCCCCACTCAGACCCTTGGGGAAGCGGTGGAGCATGCATGGGCGCTCCCGCAGCGCGTTGACGATGCCGGGCCCGACGGCAAGGTAGTAGTTCACCAGGTCGAGCTTCGTTGCCCCCGTCGCCGGGAAGTACACGCGGTCGGGATTCGAGACCCGCACCGTCCGTTCGCCCACCTGCACCTCGGTCGACGGAGCGCTCGCCACGAGCCGCACCGTATCGGCGTCACGCCGCCGGCCGCTCCCACCTGAGCGATGGGAACCGGGCGAAGCCCACGTCCGACGTGACCAACGATGCCCCGAGCTCGATGACGATCGCGGCGATGTAGGCATCGGGCACGTCGTTGCCGCGCAGTTCCATCTCGGCGCACAGGTCGAGGAAGATCCTCTGATGACGCGGCCCGGGCTCGGCCCAGGTCGAGGCCGGCGACGCGAGCAGCGCGTCGACGAACCCGAGCGCCTCGGCGACGGGTGTCGGCTCGACGAACACCCGCGGGTGGGTGACGACCCGGAGGAAGCCGCTCACGACGATGCCGGGCACGGCCAGGGGCTCGCTCCGCGACCGGGCGACCTCGAGCCAGGATCGGGTCGATTCGTGGCGACGGGACTCGAGGCGATGCGCGTCGACGAGGACGTTGACGTCAACGCAACGCATCGAGCGCCGACTCGGCGTCCATCACCTCACGCAGGCCGCGCGGATCGTCGAGGTCCACCCCGGCCATGACACCGCTCCCACCGAAGGTTGGCAGTGGAAGCAGCTCCGTCTCCCCCGAACGACGCGGACGGAGTGCCATCCGAACCGCATCCTCGATGAGCTCGCCGACGGTCTGGCCGGTGCGGGCGGCTCGCGCCTTGGCTCGACGGTACAGATCGTCGTCGATCCGGATGGTGGTCCTCATTCCGGAGTCATCTTAGCGTCAGGGGTTGATGCTTTGTCATCACCTTGCCCTGCGACACACTGACCAGGCGTTCGATCCGGAGGTTTCCGCCATGAGCCCTCGACCGACGGGACAATTGGTCGCCACCGCGGAGGGCACCGACCTCGTGCTCACGAGGAACTTCACCGCCGAGATCGACGACGTCTGGGCGAGTCTCACCGAGTCGGATCGGACCGCGCGGTGGTTCGCGTCGTGGACCGGTGAGGGCAAGGTCGGAGGGACGATCCGCTATCGGCTCACCTTCGAGGGTGAGGCGCCGGAGGCGGAGATGCGGATCGAAGCGTGCGACCCGCCGATGCACCTCGCGGTGAGCGCCGAGGACGAGTACGGAAGTTGGCGCCTCGAGGCGCGGCTGGCCGAGTCCGAGGGCATGACCAGGCTCACCTTCGTCCACCATCTCGACGAAGGCGCCGACGTCGGCTCGATCGGGCCCGGCTGGGAGTACTACCTGGATCTGCTGGAGTCATCGAGGGACGGGCTGCCGTCACCCGACTTCGACGACTACTTCCCGGCGCAGCAGGCGCACTACGAGGGCCTGGTCGAACAGCTCCGACGACCCGGCTGAGCCCTGCCGGGCCGGGCTCGGGCGTTGCCGCTGCCGAGCCCGTCCTTGCCACGGCGCCCTCGAGTTGCAGGTGCCGCTCACCCGGGCGTGAGGCCACCGGCGACAGTGCGACATCGACATGTCGATTCTCACCTCAGCTACCGTGCGCGCCATGACGAGCACCGCGGCGATCACCGGCATCCACCACATCTCGGTGACGGTGCGAGACGTCGAGGCGTCGGCGGCCTGGTACGTGCAGGTGTTCGAGATGACCCGGCTGCCGATCACCTTCGAGCACCACGACTGCGAGGACACCGGCTACGCCGTGTTGTTGATCCACCCCTCGGGGCTGGTGCTGGGACTGCACCACAATGCCGGCAACGACGGGGTCGAGTTCGACGAACGCCGTACCGGTCTCGACCATTTCGGCTTCGCGGTCGCGGATCGCGGCCAACTCGACGCCTGGGTGGCGAAGCTCGACGAGCTCGGCGTCGAGCACTCCGGGATCCGCGATCTCACGGCGCCGATCCCGTTCTCGACGCTGGTGTTCCGCGATCCCGACAACATCCAGCTCGAGCTCTACAGCGGCTGACGCTCACCCCGCCTCGCCAACGCCCGCGAGGTCACCCCCCGATCGGGGAGCTCGGGGTGAACTTCACCGGCAGTCGCTTGATCCCGCCGACCAACGGGATGCCCAGCGCGTCGAGCGGGACGGCGTCGCCCACCACCTCGATGTCGGGCAGCCGGGTCAGCAGTTG
>DATEEV010000507.1:0-8711 GCA_035281005.1 Microthrixaceae bacterium
TAGCCATGGTGGTCGATTCCTCTTCCTCGTATCCGGTCGACGATCAGCTCGTCGCCGGCTCGCCCAGCAGACCACGACGCGTGGCCTCGTTGTCGGGCAGACGGATGGTCTTGTGGCGGACGACGTCGTCCGCGAGACGGAGGAAGCGGTCGGTGGTGTCGAGGTTCGTGGCCGTGGTCGAGATCTCGAGCACGGCGTAGATGCCCTCGAGCTTCTTGTTGATGGGAAAGGCGTAGCGCCGCTTCCCCCACAAGTCGGTCGAGGCGATGGTGCCGCCCTCGGCCGTGACCAGCTCACCGATGCGGTCGAGGACCGCCGTGACCCCGGCGTCGTCGACATCGGAGTCGACGATCACCATCAGTTCGTACGCGCGCATTCAGCACCTCCCTGTGGACCTCCACCCGAAGGGGTGCGAGGGCCCCGGTCGTTCCGGGGCAGGGTTCTGGGAACCGGACGATGGTAGTGGGTGACTCCGTGCGGGCTCACATCGGGCATGTCGCCACTATGGCGAGGCCCTCTGACAGTCAGCCGGTGTGGCCGTACAGGGCCATGTTCTCGGCCTGCTCGACGGAGAGGTGGTAGCTCTCGTCGTCGTTCGGGAACGCTCCGCCACGCACGTCGTCGGCGAAGGCCCGGACTGCGTCGACCGAGATCGACCGCAGGTCGGCATACCGGCGCACGAACTTCGGCTTCACCCGATCCTCGATGCCCAGCACGTCGTGCATCACGAGCACCTGGCCGTCACAGCCCGGCCCGGCGCCGATGCCGATGGTCGGGACGTCGAGCGCGGCGGTGACCATCGCCGCGACCTCGTCGGGCACCCCTTCGATCACGATGGCGAAGCAGCCCGCGTGCTGGAGGGCCTTGGCGTCGGCGATCAGCTTCAGCGCGGCCTCGGACTCGCGGCCCTGCACCTTGAAGCCGCCCATCGCGTTGATCGACTGCGGGGTGAGCCCGATGTGGCCCATCACCGGGATCTCGGCGTCGACGATCGCCTCGACCATCCGCACCCGCTTGGCGCCGCCCTCGAGCTTCACGCACTGGGCACCGGCCCGGATCAGCTGCGCGGCGTTCTGCACGGTCTCGACGGTCGACACGTGGTAGCTCATCCACGGCAGGTCCCCCACGATCAGCGGTCGGGGGTTGGCTCGGGCGACCGCCGCAGTGTGGTGGGCCATGTCGTCGATCGTGACCTGCAACGTGTCGTCGTACCCGAGCACGACCATCGCCAGGGAGTCCCCGACGAGGATCATGTCGACCCCGGCCTCGTCGGCCACCCGCGCGCCCGGGGCGTCGTAGGCGGTCACCATGACCAAGGGTTCGGAGCCGTCGCGAACCTTTCGGGCGCGAACAGCAGGGACGTTCACCTTCTGGGTGAGCTGGCTCATTGCGAGCACCTCCGTGTCGGTCCAGCGCCCTTCGGCTGCCGGCCTTCGTGGAGAAATGTAAGACAGATCGGCATCCAGCGCCAGCGGGGAGATCCACCTAGGTTTCGCTCGGTGACCCAGCCCACGACAGATCCGACGCCGTGCGACAGTTGCGGGAGGGACGAGGGCGACCTCGTGGAGGTCAGGCGGGTGTACCTCGATGCCGAGGTCGTCAAGGACCTCTACGCCAACCCCGACGAGACGCCCGCAGAGGTGGTCGACGAGATCGAGCGGTGGTGCGCCAGTTGCGTCGCCACCTACCCGCACGTGCGGGACTGAGCAGGCGACGCGAGCTCGCCTCGGGAAGTCGCGCCTCAGGGGGTCGCGGTCGGCGCAGCGCCCGCTGCTTGGGCTGCCGGCGGCGGTGCCACCGCGGTGGTCGTGGGCGGCGGCGGTGAAGCCGCTGTGGTGACTGGGGCCGTGGTCGGCGTCGCGGCGCCCGGCACCGTCGGCGCGGTCGGTGGCGGGACGACCGTGGTCGTCGTCGGCGGTCCGGCCACGAGCTCGGGGTTGACCTTGTTGGTGCCGACGTCCCTCGCCTCCCACGTGCAGGAATCGTCGGCCTCGGTCGCTTTGGCCATGTAGCCGTTCCAGATCTGGGCGGGGAACGTCGCTCCCGACACCTTGACCCCGCGGACGTCGAGCATCTGTTGGGGCTGGGGGTATCCGACCCATACCACCGCGGTGCGATGGCAGGTGTAGCCGGCGAACCAGGCGTCCTTGTACTCGTCGGTCGTGCCGGTCTTGCCCGCCGAGGCCCGCTTGTTCATTCGGGCGGGCCGACCGGTGCCCTTGTCGATGACGCCGCGCAGGACGCTGGTCACCGTGTCGGCGACCTCCGGGGCGAAGACCTGTTCCCTGGCCGGCTCAGGCTGCTCGAACAAGACGTTCCCCTGCGGATCCTCGACCCGACGGATCACGAAGGGCGCCACCTTCGCGCCACGGTTGGCGAACGTCGAGTACGCGGTCGCCAGGTCGAGCACCGACACCTCAGTGGTGCCGACCACCACCGACTGGTTCGGGGGCACGTCCACGCCGATGCCGGCCTTCGTGGCGGCCTCCGCGATCTTCTGCGGACCGACCGTCTGCATGATCTGGGCGTAGGCCGTGTTGGCCGACCTCCAGGTCGCCTCCTCGACGGTGAGCGTGCCGAGGTCGTGGTCGTCGTAGTTGTGCACGGGCCAGTCCTTGCCCTCGTCGGCCTTGGGGAGGATCAATTCCTTCGGCGCCGAGTAGACCGACTTCACCGAGTTGCCCGCCTCGACGAACGCAGCGAGCGCGAACGTCTTGAACGTCGAGCCAGGCTGTCGGCCCGATCCGCCGCCGGCCTTGCCCAGGGCGTAGTTGACCTTGTTGTTGGCGTAGTCGTTGCCGCCGACCATCGCCTGGATCTGCCCACCCTCCGTGATCGATACGAGCGCGGCCGCTGGGTCGCCCGGCTGGTTGAGCACGTTGGCCACCGACTCGTACGCGGCGCGCTGTTGCGACTCGTCGATCGTGAGGTAGATCCGAAGCCCGCGCGTGTACGCCGCCCCCTCGCCGAACATCGAGGTGAGCTGCTGGCGCACCCACTCCGTGACGTACTCGCCGCCCGCACCCGCGAACTCCGCCCGCACGACCGTGTTGTTCGCCTTGGGCGCACGCTCGAGCACCGTCCCCTCGAGTGGCACGTTGTCGGCGGCCTCTGCCTGGACCGGGGTGATGTCACCCGTCTCGACCATCGCGGCCAGCACGGTCCGTCGACGACGCTCCGCCTCCTCCGCGTGGCGCGACGGGTCAGCCTTCTCGGGCGCTCGGATCAGCCCTGCGAGCAACGCTGCCTCCTCGAGGCTCACGTCCATGGCCGGCTTGTCGAAGTACGCGCGCGCCGCGGCCTCGATGCCGTATGCGCCGCGCCCGAAGTAGACCTCGTTGAGGTACCGCTCGAGGATCTCGGTCTTGGAGTACTTGCGCTCGAGCTTCACCGCGAGCGCCGCCTCCTTCACCTTGCGGACCAGGGTCCTCTCGCTCGAGAGATAGACGAGCTTCACGTACTGCTGGGTGATCGTGGAGCCACCCTGCGTCGAGCCGTCGCTCTTGACGTCCTGGTAGAGCGCGCGTGCGATGCCGACCGGATCGATGCCGGAGTGCCCGAAATAGCTCCGGTCCTCGGCCGCGAGCACCGCCTGGACCAGGATGCGCGGCATCTCGTCGTAGGGCAGCACCACCCGGTTCTCCGACGACGAGAACTGGGCGACCGAGTTGTCAGGTCCACAGCCGCCGTCGCCGGTTCCCGCGAGGCACACGAACGAGGTCTCGACCGGCGCGTCGACCTCGGGCAGGTCGACGGAGTTGAGCGCGACAAAGCCTCCACCGACTGCGGCGATCACCAACAGCATCGCGACGTAGATCACGCGCCGACCACGCCAGAACACGCTTCGGCCAGCACCCCGACGCGGCCCGCCCGAGCCACCGCCCCGATTCCCGGTCGAGCGTCGGGGCGTGCGCTTCCGGGGCGGACCGTCGGCGGTCGAGCCCTTCGCGGCAGGTCCCTTCGCGGCAGGTCCCTTCGCGCCTGCCTTCGCTGCAGGTTGCTTCGATGCGGGGCGCGCTCCCGATCGCGTCGCGGTGGGTTCGCCGCGGCGTGATCGAGCGCGCGCGCTCGGCGTGCTCACGGCCTTCCCCGCGGGAGGCTGCTCGGTACGGCTGGTCGTCACGGCGAGATTCAGGCGCTGCGTTCGGCGCCGAGAAGATGGGTCGACAGGAGGTGGTTCCACCGGCATTGCGGGCAGACCTCGACCACGTAGCAGCGGTGCTCGCCCGCCCGGTGCGCCAGGCGTCTGAGCTCGAGTTCCGATGACACGCAGCGCCCACCCTTCGGGAGCCTCGGCCCGAACACGAACCGGACCACTCTCAGCTCCTCGCCGTCACAGACCGGGCATGGCTCGCCGGCCCGCTCCGAGCACGACACCGCGACGCGCACCAGTTCCGCCTGGGCGTCGCAGAAGTCGGCCCGATCGGCGTCTCCCTTCCTCAACCCGCGCAGCGCGCGCTGGCGAGCCAGCCGGTAGTCGACGCTGCCCGGCGTCTGGCCAGGTCGACCCTTCGCACGGGGTTGAAGGAACTCCACGGCCGGAAAGGGTATCCACAGAAGCGGCCCGAAGGGCGGTCTGTTATATCGGATCGATAGTTGCCGTCGATATATTCGTTCGATATGCTCAAGCTCACGATGCTGGATCTCGCGATCTCCGGGTTGCTCGTCGAGGGCGACCTTCACGGCTACGAACTGAAGAAGCGGTTGGCGGAGCTGCTCGGTTCTTGGTCGAGCGTGTCGTTCGGCTCGCTGTATCCCGCGCTCCGCCGACTGGAGCGCGGCGGGTACGTGGCCACGGTCGAAGACGTCGATGCCGCGACGCCGATGAGTGGCTCGCTCGGTGCCGAGCTGGCGGCCTTCCGACGCGATCCCGCCCGGCGGGCGCGCGCCTCGACCGGCCGTAGGGCCCGGAAGGTGTACACGCTCACCGAAGCCGGGCACGCCCAACTCACCCACGACCTCGGCGATCCGAACGGTGACGAGAAGTCGTTCGCGATCCGCGTGGCGTTCTGCCGCCTGCTCCCGCCCGACCAACGCCTCGAGCTGTTCCGCCGCCGGCGCGACCTCGTCGCGGCCGGCCTTGCCGGCCGCGTCGAACGCGACGCCCGCGCCGACCAGTACCGCCGATCGCTGTTCGAGTTCCAGGACGACCGACTCCACCGCGAGCTCGCCTGGGTCGACCAGCTCATCGCGTCGGCCGAGACCGAATCCCCCACCGATCACCTCACCCCTGGAGGCTCCCCCTCATGAGCACCGCGCAAAATGCCCCGCTCCGTCTCGCGATCGCCGGTGTCGGCAACTGTGCGTCGAGCCTCGTCCAGGGCCTCGAGTACTACCGCGACGCCGACCCTGCCGACGACGTCCCGGGCCTGATGCACGTCGAGCTCGGCGGCTACCACATCCGCGACATCGAGGTGGTAGCAGCGTTCGACGTCGATGCCACGAAGGTGGGCCAGGACATCGGCAAGGCCATCTTCGCCGGGCAGAACAACACGGTGCGGTTCGCGCCGGTGCCCGAGCTCGGCATCCAGGTGCTGCGCGCGCCGACGCTCGACGGCTTCGGCAAGTACTACCGGGAGACCTGTGAGGAGTCGCCGGCCGAGCCCGTCGACGTGGCCGAGGCATTGCGCGCCGCGAAGGCCGACGTTCTGGTCTCGTACCTCCCGGTGGGCTCGGAGCAGGCCCAGAAGCACTATGCCCAGGCCTGCCTCGACGCCGGCGTCGCGTTCGTGAACGCCATCCCGGTCTTCATCGCTTCCGACCCCGAGTGGGCGCAGCGCTTCACCGACGCGGGCGTCCCGATCATCGGCGACGACATCAAGAGCCAGGTCGGCGCCACGATCGTGCACCGCATCCTCGCCCGCCTCTTCGAGGACCGCGGCATGGTGCTCGACCGCACCTACCAGCTCAACGTCGGCGGGAACATGGACTTCAAGAACATGCTCGAGCGTGAGCGGCTCGAGTCCAAGAAGATCTCCAAGACTCAGGCCGTCACCTCCCAGCTCGACAACGAGCTCGACAAGAAGGACGTCCATATCGGCCCGTCGGACCACGTCGAGTGGCTCGAGGACCGCAAGTGGGCTTACATCCGTCTCGAAGGTCGCAACTTCGGCGACGTGCCGCTCAGCGTCGAGCTCAAGCTCGAGGTGTGGGACTCACCGAACTCCGCCGGCGTCATCATCGACGCGGTGCGCTGCGCCAAGGTCGCCCTCGACCGCGGCATCGGCGGGCCGATCCTCGGCCCGAGCGCCTACTTCATGAAGTCGCCGCCGGTGCAGTACACCGACGAGGTCGCCCGCGAGATGGTCGAGGAGTTCTCCTCCGGCGCTCCGTGACCTGATCGGCTCCGCCGATCGGTTCGACCGGTCAGCGCCGCGCCCTCCCTCGATCCCGGGGCGATCGCCCCGGACCGGTCGACGGTCGGCCAGACTCCTGCATGTGACGCCGCCTGAAGAGGACGCACCGAACCCGCGTCGGCATCCCTCGGCAGGGAACCTCGACAGTCGCCCCGCGCTCGTGCCCGAACCGGAGGCCGCAGCGTCGGTCCCCTCCGCCGCCTTCCCCCACGGCGGGGGCGATGTGCCTCGAGACGGCGTCGCGCTCGGGCCCGAGGTCGATCCCGACCTCACCACTCGCCTCCTCGGCCACATCGAGGGAAAGCGCATCCTCGAGCTCGGCTGCGGAACTGGCGAACTGGCCATCACGCTCGCCCGAGGTGGAGCGAAGGTCATCGCGCTCGACGGGTCGGCGGACCACATCGCCGAGGCGCGGGAAGCGGCGGAGATCGCCGGTGTGAAGGTGGAGTTCCACCACGGCGACCTCGCCGAGCTCGCGTTCGTGCGGAACGAGCAGATCGACCTGGCGATGTCGATCTTCGCCCTCGGCGCGGTCGATGACCTCGACCGCGTGTTCCGCCAGGTGCACCGGGTGCTGCGCTCCGAGGCCACGTTCGTCTTCTCGCTCCCCCATCCCCTGACGCTGATGAGCGAGCTCGGCGAGGGTGACACCTCGCCCCGGTTGGTCCGGACCTATTTCGACCGAACTTCGATGGCGTGGTCGACCGAGACCGACGTCGGCGCCGCCTACGCCCACCAGATCGGCGACGTCGTCACCTCGATGGCGCGATCGAACTTCCGCGTCGACCTGGTGTCCGAACCGCGGCCCGTACGCGACACGACCAGCGTGTACTGGTCCGACATCGCCGAGTGGGTGCCGACGACCTTGATCGTGCGAGGCCGCAAGGTCGGGACCTGAACCAGCTGCATATTGCAGCTACCGCTGCTAAAATGCATGCATGGGTGTCGCGATCACGATCCGCAACGTCCCGAACCGGACCAGGGACGAGCTCGCCGGGCGTGCCGCGGCCCAAGGCAAGTCGCTGCAGGAGTATCTCCGTGCGCTCCTCGTCGACGAGGCGTCACAACCGACGCTCGCCGAGGTCGTGAGCCGCGCCAGGGACCGTGCGAACCGGATCGGCGCGGAGCTGAGCGCGGAAGCGATCGTCGCGGCCCGTGATGCCGACCGTCGATGACGGTGGTCGTCGACGCGTCCGCTGTGGTTGCGCTGCTCGCCGCCAAGGGCGCGATCGGTGACTGGGTCGCGAACACGCTTGGCGGACACCGCCTCTGCGCACCGCACCTCCTCCATCCGGAGGTCGCCAACACACTGCGACGACACGTGCTGCGCGGCGACCTGAGCGACGATGCCGCGACCCTCGCGCACGGCGATCTCGTCGAGCTCCCGGTCGAGCTCTGGCCGTACGAGCCGCTCGCCGACCGCGTCTGGGAGTTGCGCTCGTCGGTCACGGCCTACGACGCGACCTACGTGGCGTTGGCCGAGTTGCTCGGAGTTCCGCTGGTCACGCTGGACCTGCGACTCGCACGGGGTCACGCGCTCCGATGCACGTTGCTCACCTCATCGTGACGTGCCGCTCCGGGCTCAGCGCTGCTCGTCGCGAGAAGCCGTGCCGGGTGCCGTCCCGGCCCACCATTCGTCGAGGCGACGCAGCGCCTCCTCCTCGCCGAGGATGCCCTCGTCGAGGCGCAGGTCGAGCAGGAAGTTCATCGCCTTGCCCACGTCGGGGCCGGGGCCGATGCCGAGGTGGTCCATCACGGTGCGCCCGTCGAGCTCGGGACGCATCGCCTTCAGCTCCTCCTCCGCGCGCAGCTCGGTGATCCGGGCCTCGAGCTCATCCATGCGACGACCGAGCGTCTCGGCCTTGCGCTGGTTCCGGGTGGTGCAGTCGCAACGGGTCAGCTCGACCAGCTCGTCGAGCAGCGGGCCCGCGTCTCGAACGAAGCGCCGCACGGCCGAGTCGGTCCACCCCATGGAGTACGTGTGGAACCGCAGGTGGAGGTACACGAGCTGGGTGACGTCGTCGACCATCTCGTTCGAGTACCGCAGCGCCTTCATCCGATCGCGGGTCATGCGTGCCCCGACGACCTCGTGGTGGTGAAACGACACCCCCTTCGACCCGATCGAGCGCGTCTTCGGCTTGCCGACGTCGTGGAACAGCGCAGCGAGGCGGACCTTGAGGTTCGGGCGGCCGTCGACGCGTGCCCGCGTCTTGCCGATCACGGCGATCGTGTGGCTGAGCACGTCCTTGTGGCGGTGGATCGGGTCCTGCTCGACCCGCATCGCGGGGAGCTCGGGCAGGAACCACTCGGCCAGGCCGGTGTCGACGAGGAACCACAGGCCCGCCGCGGGGTCGT
>DATEEV010000508.1:0-14839 GCA_035281005.1 Microthrixaceae bacterium
TGGCCGACCTCTGGCCGTTCGAGCGGCGCACGAGCGGCGCGACCGACGACCGGTCCGGTGTGCCGGCGCCGCAGGACCTGCCGCCACCCCCGGCCTGACCGGGACGATCAGCCCACGGTCACAGCTTGGCGACGAGGCCGGCCATCAGCTCGCCGGCCTCGGTCGGGTTGCGTCCGACGGACACGCCGGCCGCGGCGAGGGCATCCATCTTCCCCTGCGCCGTGCCCTTGCCGCCGGACACGATGGCGCCGGCGTGGCCCATCTTCTTGCCGGCCGGGGCCGTGACGCCGGCGATGTAGGCGCTCATCGGCTTGGTCACGTTCGCCGTGATGAACTCGGCGGCTTCCTCCTCGGCCGAGCCGCCGATCTCACCGAACATGATCATGGCGTGCGTCTCGGGGTCGTCCTGGAACGCCGCGAGGCAGTCGACGAAGCTGGTCCCCGGCACCGGATCGCCGCCGATGCCGACGCACGTCGACACACCGATGCCGTTCTGCTGCAGCTCGTACAGCGCCTGGTAGGTGAGCGTGCCGGATCGGCTCACGATGCCGACGTTCTTGGCGCCGGGCTCGGCCGACTTCGCGATGTGGCCGGCGGTGATGCCGATGTTGCACTTGCCGGGGCTGATGATGCCGGGGCAGTTCGGGCCGAGCAGCCGCACGTTCGGGAAGTCGCGCTTGAGCTTGTTGTAGAACCAGGCCTCGTCGTGCGCGGGCACGCCCTCGGTGATGCAGACGATGAACTCGACGCCGCCCTCGGCCGCGTCGAGGATCGCCGCCTTCACACCCGGAGCCGGGATGAAGATGCAGCTGGCGTTGGCACCGGTCTCGGCCACGGCGTCGGCGACGCTGGCGAAGATCGGGATGCCCTCGATGTCGGTGCCGGCCTTCTTGGGGTTCGTTCCGGCCACGACGTTGGTGCCGTAGTCGCGGTTCAGCAGGCCGTAGTACTTGCCCTGGCTGCCGGTGAGGCCCTGGTAGACGACCTTGGTGTTCTCGTCGACGAAGATGCTCATGGCTCAGGCTCCTGCCAGCTCGACCGCGGTGCGGGCTGCGTCCAACATGGTCGGTTCCATCCGGAGGTGATCACCGAGGTGAGGCTCGAGGATGGCGCGTCCCTCGTCGGCGTTCGTGCCGTCGAGACGGATGACGATCGGCGACGAGATCTCGATCTGCCCGAGCGCCGTGACGATCCCGTTCGCGACCTCCTCGCCGCGGGTGATGCCGCCGAAGATGTTGATGAAGATCGACTTCACGCGAGGGTCGTTGTCGATGATCGTCAACGCATTGACGAACTTGGTGGCATCGGCTCCGCCGCCGACGTCGAGGAAGTTGGCGGGTGATCCACCGGCCTGGTTGACCACGTCGAGCGTGCTCATGGCGAGGCCGGCGCCGTTGGCGATGATCCCGACCGAGCCCTCGAGCCCGACGTACTGCAGGTCGGCCTCGTGGGCGGCCTGCTCACGCT
Organism: Microthrixaceae bacterium; assembly: GCA_035281005.1. Lineage (GTDB taxonomy): Bacteria > Actinomycetota > Acidimicrobiia > Acidimicrobiales > Microtrichaceae > DATEEV01. The sequence goes on from DATEEV010000508.1 coordinate 1,468, forward strand.
CGTCGCGCTCCTGGGTCGCCTCGTACTCGGCCCACTCGTGACGGAACCCTGCGTTGTTGTCGAGCGTGACCTTGGCGTCGAGGGCATGCACCTCGCCGGTCGGCTTGAGGATCAGCGGGTTGATCTCGGTGAGGTCGGCGTCGCCCTCGGTGTAGGCCGTGTAGAGCAGCTTGAGGATCGACACCGCACCCTCGGTGGCCTCCGGGTTGAGCTTCGCCGCGGCGACCCACTCGCGAGCGACGGCATCGCTGAGCCCGTCGACCGGGTCGATCCAGATCTTCGCGATGGCGTCCGGGTTCTCCTCGGCGACCGCCTCGATCTCCACGCCACCCTCGGCGGAGAGCATCCCCAGGTGCTTCTTGGCGGAACGATCGAGCGTGAAGCTCGCGTAGTACTCCTCGGCGATGTCCGAGGCGACCTCGATCCAGAGCACCTTGACCTCGTGGCCCTTGATGTCCATCCCGAGGATGTTCGAGGCATGGGTCCGGACCTCGTCGACGTCGTTGGCGAGCTTGATGCCTCCCGCCTTACCCCGGCCACCGACCTGGACCTGAGCCTTCACCACCACCGGGAAGGTCGCGATCCGCTCGGCCGCGGCGACGGCATCGTCGACGGTGGTGACGGCCTCACCCTTCGAGACGGGGATGTCGAAGGTGGCGAAGAACTGCTTGCCCTGGTACTCGAACAGGTCCATTGGGTCGGATGCCTCCCGGCGGGCCGCGATCTCGCCCTCGTCGTCCCCACCTGCCATCACGTGGGGCCGTCCCAGCTGGGAGCTGTCGGGCTCGGGCGGCGATACTAAACAACCCCTCCCCTCCGGCCCCAACCGAGGACCGCGGACACCCACCATGCCCATCCAACGCCGCAGCGGCCGCGTGCAGGCCACCACGCTCGCAATCTCGATCGCGGCGGTGGTCGTGGTGATCGTGCTCGGTTGGCTGATCCTGCAGGCTGCGACCGACGACGGAGAGGGGGCGATCGACCTCGGCGATGACACGTTCGAGGCCGGCGACGCGCGAGGTCGGGCCGAAGCGATCGCGAAGGACGGCCCGCTGCTGTTCAGCGATGTGTCGGGCCGGGGTCAGCGCAGGCCGATCTTCCTCGCCCACCTCGGCGACGATCCGAAGACCGGCTGGTACGCGTTCGACGCCAAGGCCCCCGGCGCCGACCCCGATTGCTTCCTCGAATGGGACGCGTCCGAGGAGGAGTTCTCCTCGGTCGGCGGTTGCGACGAACGGACCTTCCCCCAGGACGGCTCGGGCCTGCGTCGCTACCTGGTGAGTGTGAGCCGCGATGGCGAGCTCGAGGTCGACCTGCGCGAGCGTCTCCCGGAAGACGCTTGAGCCAAGCCGGTCAGAAGGTTGGGGCCCCTCGTTTCGTGGAACGATCACCAGGTGCAGGACCCCACGGCAACGCAGGGAAGCATCCGGTGCGATGTCGACGCCGACCTCGCGATGGTGATCGAGAGCCATGCCGGGCTCTACGCATGGCTCGACTCGGTCGGCGGGGTCGACCCCACCGAGGCCACCGACCTGCCGGGCTGGAGCGTGGGCCACGTGATGACCCACCTCGCCCGCAACGCCGACAGCTTGAGCGGGATCCTCGAGTCCGCCGGTCGGGGCGAGGTCGGCGTGCAGTACCCGGGCGGCATCGGCCAGCGCAACGGTGACATCGAGGATGGTGCCGCGCGCACGTGGCCCGAGCTCGTCGCCGACGTGATCACCGCGTGCCACCGCCTCGACGCCACGTTCGGCGCGGCGTCGGCCGACGTCTGGAACGACGCGGTCGCCGACGTGAGCTCGGGCCGTGTCGAGGTCGCCGAGCTTCCGTTCCGCCGGACCCGCGAAGTGGAGGTGCATCGGCTCGACCTCGGGCTGGGCGCGACTCCCGACGACTGGTCGCCGCGGTGGGTCACCCGCGAGTGGGAGGTGTCGGTCCCCGCGTTGCCGAGCCGACTCCCCGACGGCGTCGCGGTGCGACTCGCGCCCCACGACGACGACCCGGTGACGGTCGGCGACGGGGACCCACCGATCGAGGTGCGGGGATCCCGAGCCGAATTGCTGGGCTGGGTGATCGGGCGGGCGGACCTCCCCGGCGCCCCACCGTTGGCTCCCTGGCCCTGACCGAGCTCAGGAGTCGGTCGTGGTCCCGGGTGGGAACGCTCGTCGGAGCTGGCGCTCGATGTCGGCGGTGATGCCCGGTCGCAGCGATCGGTCCGCCCATCGGCCCATCCACTGCATCGCCTTCTGGGCGCTCAGGGCGGCAGCTCCGGTCACGGCGTTCGGTGCGGCCGGTTCGACGGGCGCCGCGGCGTCGGGCTCACCGAGGCGGCCCGCGCCGGTGAGCTGACGGTCCGCCCGGGCGAAGAGCCACGAGTGCGTCGGTCCCCACCTCGCGTACAGGTCGGCCAGCTCGTCGCTGCCGGTGCGCTCCACCACCAGTGCCACCATCCGAGCGTGAGCCTCGGGCGCGCCGGCCGACCGGGCCGACGAGGTCAGCCGGTAGTAGTAGGTCGGCGCGCCGACGCGGACCGGCTGTGGATCGTCGGGCCAGAACAACAAGGTGTTGTAGAAGGCCAGGTCCTCACCGATCGCCATGTCCTGGGGGTAGGTGGCCGCGGTCGACTCGAGGAAGTCGCGGTGCACCAACAGGTCGAGATGTCCGAAGCGATCGGTGAAGTGGACCCGCCGATCGAGGGGCGCCGTCGAGCCGATCCGCACCGTGTGCCGGCCGGGGAACCGATGCTCGACCACCACGCGGCCGCCATCGTCGAGGCGCCAGCCGATGCGGTCGTCGGTGACCAGACGGGTCCGGGGGAAACGCCGCGTGGCGTCGACCATCCGCGCGAACCGGTCGCGGGCGATGAGGTCGTCGGCATCGACCATCGCGACCCACTCGCCGCTGGCCCGGCGCATCCCCTCGTTGCGGGCGAAGGACCGGCCGCGGTTCGCGCCGTAGTCGACCGGGACGATGCGGTCGTCGAGCTCGGCGGCCCGCTCGATGACCGCCGCGGTGGCGTCGGTCGAGCCGTCGTCGACCACGAGCACCTCGAGCGCTTCGTGGGTCTGGTCGAGGAGGGAGCCGAGGGTGGTGCCGAGCGTTTCGGCCGCGTTGTAGGCGGGCACCACCACCGAGATCGTCGGGCCGGTCATCGTCGAGTCATCCCTGCAGCGCGAGCCTCGCCGCTCAGGCGAACAGCTCGAGCAGGCGGGAGCGCTGGATCTTGCTGGTGCCGGTGCGCGGCAGCTCGTCGACCACCACGATCCGTCGTGGCGCCTTGTAGTGCGCGAGGCGGTCCTGGGCCCAGGCCATCAGCTCGTCGACCGACACATCTGCCAGGTCGCCGTTCGGGCGTACCGCGGCGACGGGGACCTCCCCCAGCTTGACGTCGGGGAGGCCGATCACGGCCGCCTCGGCCACCGCCGGGTGCTCCTCGAGGGTGGCCTCGACCTCCAGCGGGTACACCGAGAACCCACCCGATTTGATCACCTGCTTGCGGCGGCCCGAGAAGACGACCGTGCCGAGCGGGCCAGGGCGTACCAGGTCGCCCGTGCGAAGCCATCCGTCGTCGGTGAGGGCCTCTGCGGTGGCCGCCGGAGAGTTCCAGTAGCCCTCCAGCACACCTGGCCCCTTGACCCAGAGCTCGCCGACGATCCCCAACCCCACGTCGACGCCGTCGTCGTCGACGACCCGGAACCTGTAGCCGGGGAGCTTGAATCCGAGTGAGTCGCCGACGCCCAGGTTCACCCCCGGCGGCGAGATCTTCGCGGCAATGCCCCCGCCCACCTCGACCATGCCGTAGCCCTCCACGAACGCGGCCTCGCCCAGCGAGCCCAGGACGGGGAGGCGGGCCGACGCGCCGAACCGCTTGAACTCCTTCGCGAGCTCGGAGGGCATCACGTCCGCGCCCGAGATCCACACGCGCACCGACGTGAGGTCGTGCCGGGCCGCCCCCGCCTCGAACATCATCCGATACATGGCGGGGACGCCGATGAAGGCCGTCGCTCGCCGCTGCTCGATGACGACGAGCACCTCGTCGGCACGGAACCGCTCGAAGCAGTACACCGGCACGCCGGCGGTGGCCATTCCGAGGTAGGCGGCGAAACCCATGATGTGGGCGACCGGAAGCCCTGCGACCACCTCGTCGCGGCGCAACCACGCGGGGAACAACGCGGCCGACGAGAGCTGCCCGACCAACCCTCGATGGGAGAGCGCGGCGCCCTTCGGCTCGCCGGTCGTGCCCGACGTGTAGAAGAGGGCGGCGATGCGCGCGGGGTCGACCTCGACCGGGTCGATCCGCGTCGGCGCGTCGGGCACCTCGGCCGCCTTGCGGAGCACGAGGGACGCGCCGGAGTCCTTCACGACGTGACGGATCTCCTTCTCCCGCATCTGGTCGTTCACCGGCGCGGGGAGGCCACCGGCACGGGCGACGGCGAGGCTCAACAGCAGCTGGTCGAACCCGTTGGCGGTCGCGACCACGACCGGCTCGCCGGGGGTGATCACCGACGCGATGCCGTCGGACCACCGAGCCGTCAGCGCGGCCGCCTGGAGATAGGTGAGCTCCCGGCCGGAGTCGTGCTCGGTGACCAGGCGCCGGTCGCCGTGGATCGACGCCAGTGTGTCGAGCAGCGAGCCCAGCGTCTGGCGACGCCGGAACGCGACGTCGAGGCGGCGGATGGCGTGCAACGTCATGGGAAGGTTCTCTCGTTCAGACTCGCTCGAGGGGGGCCCAGGCAAGGAGGAGGACCTTCTCGCCCACACCGGGGAATCGGACGGTGGCCTCAGCCTTGTCGCCCTCGCCGCGCAGGTCGAGGATCACCCCGTCTCCCCATTTCGCGTGGTGGACGTCGTCGCCGATGCGCAGCCCCATCGTGTGGGCCCCCGATGCGGAGGGCGCCTTCGGGGTGAGCGCGTCCTGCACCCGTCGCTCGCGATTCTCCGAGGCGCGGTAGTCGCCGTCGCCGCGGGGGGCGCGCCACGACGAGTCGGACCCCCAGGTCGAGCCGGCACCACCGAACGACCCCCGGCGACGGCCCCGCTTCTCGCCCATCTCGTGCACGAGATCGCCGGGAACCTCGTCGAGGAAGCGCGACGGCGCGTTGTACTGGGTCGTCCCGTGCAGCATGCGGCTCCACGCCGAGCTCAGGTACAGGCGTCGCTCGGCGCGGGTGATGCCGACGTAGGCGAGGCGCCGCTCCTCCTCGAGCTGGTCGGGCTCGGTGAACGTGCGCATGTGGGGGAAGATCCCCTCCTCCATCCCGATGATGAACACCGCGGGGAACTCGAGCCCCTTCGCCGAGTGCAGCGTCATCAGCACCACCGACGAGTCGTCATCGCTCTCGATCTCGTCGGTGTCGGACACCAGGCTGACCTGCTCGAGGAACTCCTCGACGGTCTCGAACTCGCGGGCGCTGCCGACGAGCTCGCCGAGGTTCTCGAGGCGGCCTTCTGCCTCGATCGATCGCTCGGCCTCGAGCTCGGCGATGTAGCCGGACTGGTCGAGCACCTTCTCGAGCAACGGAGCCGGGCCCTTCTCGACCTCGGGTCGGAGCGAGTCGATCAGCTCGACGAACGCGGCGATGCCCCGGATCGCCGGGCCCGACACCCCGGCCTCGGTACAACGGCGCAGCGCGTCGGCGAAGGCGATGCCATGGGCGCGGGCGTAGGCGTCGAGCCGGCCGACCGACGAGTCGCCGATGCCGCGCTTGGGGGTGTTGAGGATGCGCTTGATCGAGACCTCGTCGCTGGGGTTCAACACCGCCTTGACGTAGGCGAGCGCGTCCTTCACCTCCTTGCGGTCGTAGAATCGGGTGCCGCCGATGACCTTGTACGGGATGCCGGAGCGCATGAGCTGCTCCTCCATCACGCGGGACTGGGCGTTGGTCCGGTAGAAGATCGCCACGTCACCCCAACGGTGATCGCCCGAGTCGTGCAGGCTGGCGATCTCGGAGGTGACCCAGCTCGCCTCGTCGGACTCGTCGTCCGCGGTGAAGCGACGGATCTGCTCGCCGCGGCCGAGGTCGCTGCGGAGCTGCTTGGGCTTGCGTTGGGTGTTGTTGTCGATGACGGCGTTGGCGGCGTCGAGGATCGTCTGGGACGACCGGTAGTTCTGCTCCAACAGGATGACCGTGGCATCGGGATACGCCTGCTCGAACTCGAGGATGTTCGAGATGTCGGCCCCGCGGAACTGGTAGATCGACTGGTCGGAGTCGCCCACCACGCACACGTTGCGGTGCTCCTGGCCGAGCATCAGCACCAGCTCGTTCTGCACCGGGTTCGTGTCCTGGTACTCGTCGACGAGCACGTGCGCGAAGCGACGGCGATAGTGGGCGAGCACCTCGGGCTCGGCGTGGAACAGCTCGACGGTGACGCTGAGCAGGTCGTCGAAGTCCATCGCGCCGGCCTTCAACAGTCGCGCCTGGTACTCGGCATACACGTCCGCGACGCGCTTCTCCACGATGACCTGGGCGGCGTCCGCGTACTCCTCGACGCCGGTGCCTCGGTTCTTGGCGGCGCTGATCGCCGCATGGACCGAGCGTGGCGGCAGCTTCTTCGGATCGATCGAGAGGTCGCGCAGGACGTAGGTGACGAGACGGACGGCGTCGGCCTGGTCGTAGATCGTGAACTGCGAGGGGTAGCCGAGGCGGGCGGCGTCGCGTCTGAGGATCCGCACGCACGCCGAGTGGAAGGTCGACACCCACATCTTCTGCGCCACCGGCCCGACCAGGCGGGCGACGCGCTGCTTCATCTCGTCGGCGGCCTTGTTGGTGAACGTGATCGCGAGGATCTCGAACGGGGAGACGCCCCGGGCCTCGATCAAGTGGGCGATCCGGTGCGTGAGCACCCGGGTCTTTCCCGAGCCGGCCCCCGCGATGATCAGCAGCGGCCCCTCGTCGTGGACCACCGCCTCGAGCTGGGACGGGTTGAGGCCGTCGAGCAGGCGTTCGGGGTCAGGAGGTGCCATCGATGCAAAAGGCTACCCGTGGCCACCGACACCCCCGAACGCTCGTTCCCGTCAGAGCTCCTCGCCGATGGGGTCGAGGCGCTCGGTGGCGTTGCGGACGAAGAACCCCAACGACACGAGCACGACGGCCATCCCCATGAGCTGCAGCGCGCTCAGCGGCTGGTCGAAGAACAGCGCTGCTCCCAGCGACGACACGACCACCACCCCCAGCGCCACCGTCGCCGTGAACGAGACCGTCAGCGACCGCTGGGCCCAGCTCATCAGGAGATGGCCGGTGCCCGGCACCGCCGTCATGATCAGCGGCCAGAACCACTGGCCGCCGCTCGGCACGATGAAGCCCTCGCCGGTCAGCACCGCGCCGGGCACCGCGGTGAACGCCGCGACGACCAGGGCGGCGGCCTGGTACTCGAGGGTGTCGAGGGTCTCGCGCGCGGACTTCGTCCCGACGAAGTACAGGCAGCCGACGATCGTGCCCAACAGCGCGAGCACGTCACCCCCGAGGCTCCACTCCCCGCTCGACGACGACCCCAGCACCACCAGCACGGTGCCGCCGATCGTCACCAGGACCAGGCCGAGGCGCCGGCCGCTGGTCCGCTCGCCGTAGAGCATGGCCGAGACCGGCAACAGCATCACCGGCTGGAGTGCGCTGATCACCGACGCGCTCGCGACCGTCGTGGACTTCAGGGCCGTGAAGAACAGCGAGGCCGAGGCGCCGAACGCGAATCCACCAAGCGCGGCGGCGCGGAACGTGGCGACGCTCATGCGACCACCCCGGGCGTGGAACACCGCCTGGTAGACGGTCGCGCCACACAGTGTGCGCCAGAAGGCGAGCTGCGGACCGGGAATCGAGGACGCCGCGGCGAGCACGTTGCCCACCCCCCACAACACGGTGGCCGCGATGGCCGCGATCGCCGGCAGATTGCGCCGGTGGGTGAGCTCGTTGGCGATCACGCCACGAGCAGCCGCTCGCGGAAGAAGTCGAGGACTCGGACGAGCGCGCCCGCGGTGGGATGCTCCGGGTCGTCGGCCACCAGGTTCTCGGTGACCACCGAATGCGCGACGCGCGGGATCCCATGAGGGTTGCCCGGCGACGAGTCGATCTCCACGCCGATGAAGGCGTCGCCCAGCTCGCGACGCAGCGTCGCGAAGCGGTCGGCGGGCACCAGGCGGTCGTGGGTGAACCGCATGCCCAGCACGCAGATCCCCTCGTCGCGCGTGCGCTGCTTCACCCGCTCGAGGTCGTCGGGTGAGAGGTGGATGTCCGCGCGATGGCGCCGGGTGATGCCGAGCGGGAGCGACGGCTGTGAGAGCACCGGCGCGAGCACCGACTCGTCCACCGTCATGCCGAGCGCGAAGCCACCGGTGAAGCACATCCCGATCGCCCCGACCCCCGGTCCGCCCGACTCCGCGTGGGCGTGACGGGCCAGCGCCCGCAACCACAGCGACACCGGCTCGGTGCGGCCCTTCGCGAACGCCGCGAACTCCTTCGAGACGCACCCCGGCGCGATCGCCCGCGCGAGCACCACTGGACCGAGGCGGGCGCCCGGCTCGCCGAACAGGTGGGGCATCCACACCGAGCATCCGATGTCACGGACCCGTTCGGCGAACTCGATCACCTTCGGCGTGATGCCCGGCATCTCGGCCATGACGACCACCGCCGGCCCCTCGCCGCAGTGGTACACGGCCCTGGTCACGCCGTCGTGGGTGAACGAGCGGCGCTCGAATCCCGGCAGGTCGGGTACGGTCATGGGCCCGCACCCTATGCGAGCGCCTCCCCGACGACCCTTCCGCTTCAGCTCGCCGATCAGCGGTGCTGTCGATCGCACCACGCTGGTCGAGCGCTCCAAGCAGCTCGAGGACCTCGGCTACTCGACGGCCACGATCGCCGACCACTTCAACGAGCAACTCGCGCCGTTCTCGGCGCTCATGGCGATCGCCGAGTCGACGACGACCCTGCACATCGCACCGTTCGTGCTGTGCAACGACTACCGGCACCCGGTGATCGTCGCCAAGGAGACCGCGACCCTCGACCTGCTCTCGGAGGGACGCCTCGAGGTCGGCTTCGGAGCCGGCTGGATGGAGACCGACTACGAGAAGTCGGGGATGTCGTTCGACCCGCCATCGGTGCGCGTCGCCCGCATGGAGGAGTCACTCGCCATCGTCCGCTCGCTGTGGCGCGACGAGGAGGTCGACTTCAAGGGCGAGCACTACCAGATCGACGGGCTGCGAGGAACGCCCCGGCCGGTGCAGGACCCGGGCCCGCGCATCATCATCGGCGGCGGGGGTCGGCGCGTCCTCGAGGTCGCGGCCCGCGAGGCCGACATCATCGGGTTCAACCCTCGCATGCACGCCGGGCGCATCGACGAGCGAGCCGGTCCGAGCGCGACGCCCGCCGCGACCGACCAGAAGCTGGGCTGGATCCACGACGCGGCCGCCGACCGGTGGGACGACCTCGAGCTGCAGGTTCGCCTGGAGTTGGCGATCCTGACCGACGATCCCGACCCGCTCTACGAGGAGCTCTCCGGGCCCTTCGGGCTCACCCCCGACGAGGCGCGGGGGACGCCCCACGCCATCGCCGGCCCGATCCCGTCGATGGTCGAGCAGCTGATCGAGCGGCGGGAACGGTGGGGGCTGTCCTACATCGGCATCCCCTACGACTCGGCGCTCGAGTTCGCGCCGCTCGTGTCGGCGCTGGCCGGCACCTGAGCCCGGCCGTCGGAGCTACAGACGGCCGAAGCTGACCGGCTTCGACGTCGAGTACATCGATGAGATCTTCACCACGTCCCCGGAATGCGGCGCGTGGATCATCTGCCCGCCGCCGATGTAGATGCCGACGTGATGGACGGGGCTGCCCCCGAACACGAGGTCGCCGGGCTGGAGCTGCTCGGCCGAGATCCTGCGGGTCATCGAGTAGAGCGCCCGTGAGGAGTGCGGCAACGATCGACCGGCCTTCGCGTAGGACCACATCACCAGGCCGGAGCAGTCGAAGCCGCTCGGCGACGCGCCGCCCCACCTGTAGGGCACGCCCAGCACAGTCCGCGCCGCGGCGATCGCCGTGGCAGCGCCGGGGGGTGCATTGCCGGCATCGGGGAATTCCGGAAGCTGGACCGGCGGCGCGGGAGTCGGGCGCGAGGTCCCTGGTCGGGCGGCCAGCGACGTCGCCGTGCTCGTCGCTCTCGTGGCTTGGGACTCTTGCGCCGCGCGAGCGGCAGCCGCGGCGCGGTCGGCGGCCTGGCGAGCCGCCTGGCGAGCGGCCTCTGCCTGCGCGGCCTCTGCCGCGACCCGGGCCTGCTCGGCGAGCTCGGCCTCACGGCGGGCGTTCTCGGCGGCAACCGCCTCGGCGAGCTGGCCGTTGATCGACGACTGCAGCGCCTCCTGCTCCTCGATGGACTGCTCGAGCTCGGCCTTCGACGATTCGAGGGTCTTCGTCTTCGTCGCGATCCGTTCCGTCCCTACCCGAAGCTCGGCCTCCTGGGCGGCCAGGTCGTCGGCGGCAGCGGACATGTCGTCGATCACGTCAGTGCGATCACCGTTGAGGACCGTGAGGTAGGTGACGCGACGGCTCAGGTTGGCGTTGTCATCGCCGGGTGCCATCAGCGCGTCGACCGGCGCACCCGAGACGTAGGCGTCGATCGCGTACCGCCGGGCGTTGTCACGCTGCTGGTCGAGCGCGCCCTTCGCCGACTCGACCGCCTGGCGCTGCTGGTCGAGCTGGCTCGACATCCGGTCGAGCTCGACGCGGGTCGAGTTGTATTCCTCGTCCAGCTGGCTCGACCGCACCTGGAGCGATTCGAGACGGTCGCTCACCGAGGCCGCCTGGGCCTGCAGGTCACCGACGGTCTGGGTCGGCTCGGCGGAGACCACGACGGGCACAACTGCTGCGCCCACGAACACGGCAGCGCCCACTGCGAGAGCGCGACGGACGCGCGGGCGCAGGCGGACGACTCTGGACGACGACGAGACCCGGGGCATGGCTCGGAAAGAGTACCGATGACGTGACGATTATGACAAACCCGTTACGAATTGAACGACATTGATGTCATTCAGGTGTCAAGCGCGCACGGGAGCGAACATACGTTCGTACCGAGCGAGTGGAGACGCGAATGTCGTCCCCAGTGACCGTCAATCGCAGAGCGCGGTCGCGACGTCGAGCATCGCGCGACCGTCGGCCTCCCCGACCTGAGACATGAGCAGGCCGGTCGAGACCCGTTCGATGTAGGCCCACTGCCAGAGTCAGGGCCGCAAGCTCCCGTTCGAACGACGCGGTATTTTCCGGGGCAGGCAGAGCGACCTTCAGAACCGCGCGCTGCCCGGTGCTGGTCACCGCCGTGGCGGTGTAGCTCCACCCGCCACCCAACGGCTCGCCGACGGTGACGCCCCAGTCGCGCTCCAGCCCGGCGATGACATCCGGCAACTCGCGAAGCCAACGGCGGCCTGACTCACCGACGAACTCAGCGCGGGCGCGGACCTGGTCGGAGACGAGCACGCGGGCAGCCATGCATCCAATGGTGCTCGACAGCCGCCGCACGGCACGGAACCGGCGAGTCATGCGGCGTCGACGCAGCAACCCCGCAGCAAGTTCAGCGCGACCACGTCGAGGGCTCCCTGCACAGGGCCCTTGCATCCACCCACATCGGGAACGAACATACGTTCGATGCAGAAGACGGTGCGCCGAGAGGCCACGATCCTCCACGCCGACCTCGATGCCTTCTTCGCGTCGGTCGAACAACGTGATGACCCCACGCTGCGCGGTCGACCCGTGATCGTCGGCGGCGGGGTGGTGCTCGCGGCGAGCTACGAGGCCAAGGCCCACGGCATCCGCACCGCCATGGGGGGAACACAGGCGCGCCGCATGTGCCCCCAGGCGGTCGTGGTCCCGCCGCGCATGGAGGCGTACTCCGAGGCATCCAAGGCGGTGTTCGCGGTGTTCGAGGACACCACTCCCCTCGTCGAGGGCCTGTCGATCGACGAGGCATTCCTCGACGTCGGTGGCCTACGTCGCGTCTCGGGAAGCCCATTCGAGATCGCGACGCGACTGCGGGAACAGGTCCTCGACCGGGTGGGCCTCGTGATCACCGTCGGCGTCGCTCGCACCAAGTTCCTCGCCAAGGTGGCGAGCGGGGTCGCCAAGCCCGACGGTCTCCTGGTCGTGCCTCCCGATGCCGAGCTCGACTTCCTGCACCCGCTCCCGGTCGAGCGCCTGTGGGGAGTCGGCCCGATCACGGCGGCCAAGCTGCACGATCGCGGCGTGCGCACCGTGGGCGAGGTGGCGCTGATCGGCGAGCAGGCGCTCGTGTCGATGCTCGGGCCCGCCTCCGGCCGTCAACTGCACGCGCTCGCGCACAATCGCGACCCGAGGCCGGTACGGGTCGGGCGGCGACGTCGATCGATCGGCTCGCAACGCGCCCTCGGTCGTCGCCCGACATCGGCCGAGGATCTCGACGCCGCGATGGTCGGTCTGGTGGATCGGGTCACCCGACGCATGCGCAAGGCCGATCGCGTCGGACGCACGGTGGTCGTGCGCATCCGCTTCGACGACTTCACCCGCATCTCGCGCTCGCACAGCATCGAGCGCCCGACCTCACGGACCGAGACGGTCCTCGCGGTCGCCCGCGGCCTGCTCGCCTCGGCTCAGCCACTCATCGCCGAGCGCGGCATCACGCTGGTCGCCGTGGCGGTCACGAACCTCGACGACGACGGCGCCGTGCAGCTCACGCTCCCGTTCTCGAAGAGCTCCGGCAATGCCCTCGACGAAGCGGTCGACGACGTGTTGTCCCGCTTCGGGAAGGCGGCGATCGGTCGGGCCGTGCACCTCGGCCGTGACGCCGGGGTCGAGATGCCGATCCTGCCCGATTGAGGGTCCCGCTCCCGGCGTTCACCCGGTCGTTCCGTGGGCATTCACCATCGCAGCGTGGGGTGTCATCGCAGCGTGGGGGTGAGAGCCCACCGCGTGCTCCCCGTGCTCGCGCTGTTCCCACCCGCCCACGCCACCCTCACGGTCTCGGCGCAAGCGCCTCGGGCTACTCCCACTCGATGGTGCCGGGGGGCTTCGATGTGATGTCGTAGGCGACCCGATTGATGCCGGCGACCTCGTTGATGATGCGGCTCGACATCACCTCGAGCACCTCGTACGGCAACCGCGCCCAGTCCGCGGTCATCGCGTCCTCCGAGGTCACCGCCCGGATGATCACGGGGTAGCCATAGGTGCGCTCGTCGCCCATGACGCCGACGGCGCGGATGTCGGGCAGCACCGCGAAGGCCTGCCAGACCGCCCGCTCGAGGCCGGCGGCGCGCAGTTCCTCGCGCACGATCGAGTCGGCCTCCTGGAGGATGGCGACCTTGTCGGGCGTGACCTCGCCGATGATCCGCACACCGAGGCCCGGCCCGGGGAACGGCTGACGCCACACG
>DATEEV010000509.1:0-2226 GCA_035281005.1 Microthrixaceae bacterium
CGCCGGGTCCGTGTCGTTCGCGACGGTCGCCGACCGGCACCTCCAGGGCAGGGTCCGCCCGCCGCTCCGCGCGGCTCGGCCCACGAGTTATGGGTCATGGACCGCTCGCGCGATCGAACTTCGGAGCGGCTATGGGAGGGACTCGATCCAAGTCCGCAAGAACTCATTGAACTCGTGAGCGTCCTGCGGTCGATGGCCGCCGCCGGGAACGGTATGGCGGCTGATTCGGGGGAACGTTGCGAGGGCATCGCCGATGACCTCATACAACGGACTCCAGGCGCCGGTGACGACGGCGACTGGAATCCGCAAGGAGTCGAGAGAGCGGGGTGTCAGCGCCGTCTCCCACGGAGGACGATGGCGGCGTAACAGCTCCAAGGCACGCACTGCTGACGCCGATTCGGGTCGAGGAAGGTCGAAGCCCATCCCGTCTGCGAAGCGTTGGCGGAACTGTTCGACCGGTAAGTCTGGCTCGAACGCAGGGGCCAGCTCTGCCACGTGTTGGCGCACCAGGGGGTGGTCCGGCGCGACAAAGGTGGCGATCGGCTCGATGAGGATCGCTGCTTGAGCTCTTGACCGGCCGGTGAGGACGGATGCCAGAACTGCCACAGCCGACCACGAGTGCCCGACGACGATTGAGGACTCCCCGGTCTGATCCGCGATCCAGTCGCCCTCTGCATCCACCGAGAACTGTGCCGGAAGCCGCTCTCCCTCGAACCCTCGACGGGTCACAAAGCGCGCTCCTGGCAGCTCCGCTTGACCTAGCCACGCATCCCGCCCAGCACGCCCCACTGCGTGAACGAACAGCAACCCAGTCATCCGCCGCTCCCAGATCGACGACGGACGATGATCCCACGCTCGAAAACCGGAGAGCGCAGAGTTCCGGATCTCGACGGCCTAGGTCGCCTAACACTCCGATGTCGGTCTTGGCCCACACTGCCCCTGATCGCCGGCTGGATGACATGGTGGCCGACCCCATCTGGGTTCCGATGGGGTGCGCGATCGGAGGGGACCGCGGTCAGATGTGGCGCGGCGTCGACCATCCCCGCGCGCATAGGGGGGTGTGAGCGGAGTCGGTCGCGACGGAACAACAGTCAGGGCGCCAGCGCCAACCTCTAGATTGAGCCCGGTATCGCCGTTCCCGACGGCCTCTCTTTCGTTGTCGAGGGAGCGGTAGCCGTGGGGATCATGCGACGAGAGACCAACAGCGCGGGCATCGCGTACTCCGGCGGTCGACCACGATGGGAGGTTCGACTCCGCCGACCCGACGGCCGGCAGTACGGGCGCACCTTCACCACTCGCAAGGCTGCCGAGGCCTGGCACCGCGACCAGCTCACCGCGCAGCAGAACGGGACGTGGATCGATCCGTCGGCCGGCCGGGTTGACCTCGCGACTGCTTCGACCCGATTCCTCACCGAACGGTCACGACCCCTCGCGCCGAAGACCCTCGAGCTCTACGACGACCTGCTCGAACGCTTCATCCTTCCTGAGTGGGGCGGCACGCGGTTGACGTCGATCACGACCGAGGGCATCCGCAGTTGGCTCGCGGCAGTGTCGTCGGCGGGAGGCGAGTTGCAGGCTGCGAAGGCGTACCGGCTGCTGCGCGCGATTCTCAACGTTGCAGTCTCCGACGGTGCGCTCCTGCGAAACCCGTGCACGATCCGCGGCGCCGGACAGGAACGCTCCGCGGAGCGGCCGTTGGTGACTCCGGAACAGCTGGTCGCGCTCGCCGAGGCGATCGAACCACACCTGCGCGCGTTCGTGCTGCTCGCTGGCTTCGGTGGTCTGCGACGCGGCGAGCTCCTGGCCCTCCGGCGCGACGACATCGACCTCATCGGGGGCACGGTGCGCGTCGACAAGCAGTTCGTGAAGCTTCGGGCCAGCGGGATGGTCGAGACGAAGCCGAAGAGTGCAGCGGGCACGAGAACGGTGTCGCTGCCGTCGTTCGTGGTCGAGGCCCTCGAGCTGCACCTCGATGCCTTCGTGCGACCCGAGCCGACCTCGGCCGTCTTCATCGGGCCCAAGGGCAGACCACTGAGCGTCGCGTCGCTCTACCCGGCCTATGAGCGTGCCCGCGCGAGCGTCGGTATCGAGGGCGTCACGATCCACGACCTCCGCCACGCCGCGGGAACGCTCGCGGCCTGGACGGGGGCGACGACGAAGGAGCTCATGGTGAGGATGGGGCACTCGACGATGGCGGCGTCGATCAGATACCAGCACGCGGCCCGG
>DATEEV010000510.1:0-6583 GCA_035281005.1 Microthrixaceae bacterium
CCAGGGCAACGATCCGCGGGCGTCGCCGGGGTGCGGCTCGATCGCCTCGATCGGGAGGCGGGACCGCTCCATGGCCTCGGCCAGATCGATCCTCGAGATGGCCCTCGACGGCGTGCCGAGCACGATCGCGACCAGCGACCCCACCAACACGCCCGCCACGAGCGCCATCAGCCGAGCACCGATCGAGACGTCGGCGCCGATCGCGCCCACCAGCACGCCGACCACGATCGTCGCGGTCGCCCACCGGCGCACCGTGACGGCCAGCACGCTGAACGATGCGGAGACCACCGCGACCCCCGCCACCGAGACGACCAGGCCCCACTCCTCGAGGACGACACTCCCGGGCGTGATCCCGCCGATGCGCTCCACGATCGCCACCGACGCTCCGGCGAGGCCGGCGGCGGCCACCACCGCGACGATGTGTCGATCGACGTGGGCGAGACGCGCGGCCACGATGGCGCCGACGATCGCCAGGATCGCCGCGGTCGCCGCCACCGCGTCGGCCAGCGCGCCAACGGTGGGTCCCCACGTGCCGGTCAGGTTGTCGAGGTCGGCCTCGAAGCCGAGATGCGCCTGGGGGAACAGCTCCATGAACGCGGCCAGCAGGGCCAGGGCGACCGCGGAGGCGACGAGGTGCAGGATCGCGATCGGTGATCGCTCGAACGTGACGAGGTCCTCGTCGGCGACGCCCTCGACCAAGGCGTCACGGACACCGCCCTCGGACTGTTCCGAGTTCACGGTTGCGAGGGACACTGCTGCTCGTTCCCCGTCGGACGGCGAACGAAACACGACCGGCGTCATGGCGTTGCGGTCACTCCCCGGTCGTCCGATCAGCGGATCAGACGGCCCGCCGAGTAACCCGCCCATGCCGCAACCAGCCCGCCGACGACCGACACCGCGACGTACACGAGTGCGAGGCCGGGACGACCGGTGCGACCGAGGGTGAAGCCCTCCCAGGCAAACGTCGAGAACGTGGTGAACCCGCCGAGGACACCCACCGCGATCGGGGTCGTGATCTCGATCGACACGTGGCCGAGGCTGAGCGTCAGGAACAGGCCGAGGATGAAGGCACCCGACAGGTTGATCCCGAGGGTCGCCCAGGGGAAGAGCGACCGGTCGGCGCTCAGGCCGATCGCGTACCGGGCGACCGAACCGACTGCGCCGCCGAGGCCGACCCAAAGGAATCGCAACGACCCTCCCAGGCGTTCGTGAGCCCCGAGCGCTGGCTCAGGGCTTGTCGGAGCTGACCACCCACATCGCGTAGAACTGGGCAGCACCACCGTAGGCGTGGCCGAGCGCGAGCTGGGCGCCATCGATCTGGTGGTCGCCGGCCTGGCCGCGGACCTGCATCGCGGCCTCGCCGAAGCGGATCATGCCCGACGCCCCGATCGGGTTGGTCGACAGCACGCCGCCCGAGCAGTTGACCGGAAGGTCGCCGTCCATCTGGGTCGCGCCCGCCTCGGTCATCTTCCAACCCTCGCCCTCGGGGGCGAAGCCGAGGTTCTCGAGCCACATCGGCTCGTACCACGAGAACGGCACGTACATCTCGACGACGTCGACCTCCTCGCGGGGGTTGGTGATGCCCGCCTGGCGGTACACGTCGGCGGCACACTCGATGCCGGCCAGCGGGTTGACCTGGTCGCGGCCCGACGCGGTCGCCGGCTCCGAGCGCATCGACGTGCCGAGGACCCACGCCGGAGGCAGACCGCTCGACGCAGCCGAGGCCTCCGCCGCTGCCTCGCCCGCCAGCACCAGCGCGATCGCGCCGTCGGATGACGGGCACGTCTCGGAGAAGCGGATCGGCTCCCACAGCATGAACGACTCCTTGACCGAGTCGTAGGTGATGTCGGGCTCGTGCAGGTGCGCGTAGGGGTTCTTCAGCGCGTTCAGCCGGTCCTTCAGCGCGACGAGGATGCCGATGTCGTCGGGCGCGTTCGACCGGCGCACGTACTCGCGGATGAACGGAGCGAAGTAGCCACCGGCGCCAGCCACGAGCTGCTGCTGGAACGGGATCGGGAACGACAGCGCCCACATGGCCTCGGAGATCGACTGCTGTTGCCAGCCGATCGTGAGCACGCGCTCGTGGACGCCGGACTCGATGTGGCTCGCGGCCACGATCGCGGTCGAGCCGCCCACCGAACCTGCGGTGTGCACGCGGAACAGGGGCTTGCCGACGGCGCCCAGGGCCTCGGCGAGGTAGGTCTCGGGCATCATGATGCCCTCGAAGAAGTCGGGAGCCTTGCCCACGACGATGGCGTCGATGTCGTCCATCGTCATGTGCGCATCGGCGAGTGCCCGGAAGACCGCCTCGCGCAGCAGGCCGGGCAGCGACACGTCACCTCGGACAGCGGAGTACTGGGTCTGGCCGACGCCGACCACGGCCACGCGGTTCGCACTCATCAGTTGCCCTCCAACACGCAGACCAGGTTCTGTTGCAGCAGGTGACCGCTCGTCGCGTGGGCGACGCCGCGATCGGCCTCACCGGCCATGATCCGGTTCGCGACCTCGCCGATGCGCACGAGTCCGGCGGCCATCATCGCGTTGGCGGCGAGCGGGCCACCCGAGGGGTTGATCACGACGTCGTCGCCGAGGCCGAGCTCGGTCGCCACGATCTTCTCCTGATGGGTGAACGGGGCGTGCAGCTCGGCGACGTCGATCTTGCCGTCGTGCACGCCGGCCTTCTCCGCCGCCGTGGCGATCGACGGCGCCCGAGTGAGGTCGCGCGCACCGAAGCTGTGCGAGTCGACCCGGTGGTCGATGCCTCGGATGAACGCCGGACGGTCTGCCCACTCGGCGGCCTTCTCTGCGCTGGCGAGCACCACAGCGACACCGCCGTCGGAGATCGGCGGGACGTCGTGGAGGCGGAGCGGATCGCTGAGGTAGTCCTCCGCGAGCAACTCGTCGATGGTGGCCGAGCCCTTGATCTGCGCGTGCGGGTTGGCACGGGCGGCCTCGCGGTTGCGGTGGGCGATCCCGGCCATCTCGGCCTCGTCGATCTTGTGCTCGTCGAGCATCGCGCGGGCCTGGAGGCCGGCGAGCGCCACCGAATCGGGCCACAGCGGGGCGTAGTAGTACGGGTCGAGTTGGCGGGACAGCACCCGAGGCAGGTCGCCGGGCGATGCCTTCGAGTAGCTGTAGACCAGTGCCGTCTCGGCGTGGCCGGCCTGGATCTTCAACCAGGCCTCGTAGAGCGCCCACGCGCCATCCATCTCGACATGGCTCTCCATGATCGGTGGCCATGCGCCGACGGCGTCGAGCGTCATCACGAAGCTGAATGCCTGGCCGGCGAGGTAGTCGGAGCTGCCGGAGCAGGTGAATCCGATGTCGGAGATGCCGACGCCGATCTGATCGAGCGCCTGCCGGATCACCGGCTGGATCATCTCGACCTCGTTGAGGTGGCTCAGCGCCCGCACGTAGTCGGACTGGGCGACGCTGACGACGGCAACGTCCTTCATGATTCGCTCCTCACGTCGGATCGGGCCGGTGCCATCACATGTGTCCCTTCAGCTGCTCCGCGGGCACGTCGGGCTCGTCGATCGGTCGCCAGTGGGTGATGTTCTCGCTGGAGGTCGTCAGCTGATCGTCGGGCACCCACACCGGCTCGACCCTCATGCCGATGCGGACCTCCTCGATGGGCACCTCGAGCAGGGTGCCGTAGAGCGACACCGCCGCGCCGTCAGGCAGGATCAGCGCGGAGACGAACGGAGTGGGCGGCGCGTTCACGCCGAAGCCGATGTGCACCACGCAGAACGAGCTGATCGTGCCCTTGGGCCCGACCTCGACCTGCTCGGAGGTCGGGGTCCCCTCGGTCGGGTTCATGCCCCGGGACGGCACGTACACGTCGGGGTTCGAGGCGGACCGCTCGCCGAGGATCTTCTTCTGTGCGAGGCCGCGCAGGTAGCGGGTGGGCGCCTGACCGGGGTTGTAGCGGTAGACCATCGATGCGGGCAGGCGGAGGCGCTGGACCGGCTCCTCGTCGCCGAGGTCGGGGGTCGAGATGGCGGGCTGTTCCCACAGACCGGTGGGCATCGTCGAGATGACGCGGTCGTTGTCCGCGGGGCTCATGCCGCACCTCCGACGAGCTCGAAGCAGGCGATGTCGGTGATGAGGCCCTCGCGCTCGGGGGCCCAGCGGATGCGGACCCGGGCGCCCGTGTTGACCGCGTCGGGCCCGGACGCATCGACGGCGTGCAGCATCGAGGTGTCAGCACCGTCGAGGCGAATGAAGGCCAGCGCGTGCGGTCGGTCGAGGGGCTGACCCTCGCGGACGTTGGCCACCCAGGACCACGAGGTGATCGTGCCCTCGGTGCCGATCTCGACCATCTCGGTGAGCGGCTCGCCGGTCTGGGGGTCGTACTCGACCGGGGGACAGACGACGCGGCCCTGCGTGTCGCGGATGCCGAGCACACGTTCGTTGCGAAGCCCGGTCAGGAACGCTCCGATCACGGGCCCGGTGGTGCGGTTGAAGGGGTACTCGATGGCCAGTGGCGCCTCGAGCAATCCCCCCTGTTCGTCCGACATGCTGTCCTCCGCTGCTCTGCGCAGATCTTGCCGCTGCTGTGCCCAGACTCGTCCCCTGGATGCGAACGGCAAATCTAGAACACGTTCTACCTCGACTCGCAAGGCGGCCACCATTGGGGGACGGGGCGAGCGAGCAGGCCGATGATGAGATCCGTCGCCGATGCGCGAGGATTTGGAGGTGGGGGCGACCGGAGGTGGGGCGACGTTGGACGGCGGGGCGAAGCTCCGTCGAGTCGCAGTGCTCGCCACCATCGCCTGCAGCATCGTCGGTCCGGCTCACGCCGACGCCCAGACGACGACGGAGGTCCCCACGACCTCGACGTCGACGTCGACACCGACCACGACCACGACCACGACCCCCTCGGTCGCGCCCACGACGACCGAGGTCCTCGAGCCGACGACGTCACTCCCCTTCGCCACGACCATCCCGCCACCGGTCGTGATTCCACCAGGTGCCGTCAACGGAAGCCTCGGTGATCCTCCCGGCACACCACCGCCACCTCCTCCGGCGGCACCCGAGGCCCAGCAGCCCGGGCCCACGGGGATCCCACCCGGACTGACGCTGGCGATCGCGCTTCGCGAGCCGGGCGAACGGCGTGTCTCGGCGGCCATCCGCGAGCTCGAGCTCTCGCAGGCCGCGCTTGGCGATGCGACCCGCGAGACGGAGGAAGCGGCCGCGGCGCTGGCCGAGTCGCAGGCCACCGTCGACGGGCTCGACGCAGCCGAGCGTGATGCCGCGGCGCGCGGGGCCGAGACTCGGGCCGAACTTCGGGACGCGTCGGTCGCCGCGTACGTGTCGGGTTCGGCTCACGGCTCGCTGACCGTCGCGCTCGGCGCCGTCGACATCACCGATGCGCAGGCTCGCCTGACGTACTTCGATTCGATCAACGACGATCTCAGGCGATCCGCTGACACGTGGGAGCGGAGCCGAAGCCGGCTCTCGGATCGATCCGGACAGGCCGCCGAACGGCACGGCCAGGTCATCGCTCGTGTGCAGTGGGCGACGGACGCCCGCTCGGCTGCGACCGCTCGTTGGGAGGCCGCGCAGGCCGAGCTCGGCCAAGCCACCACCGCGGCGGGTGTCGCGCCGTCGCTGGTGCCAGGAATCCCCGACCGGGTGCTCGATGCCTACGTGCGGGCCGCCCAGCTCGCAGCGTTCAGCGATCCGGGGTGCCGGATCCGGTGGTGGGGGCTCGCCGCGATCGGGCGCACCGAGTCCGGGCATGCCGGCGGGCGGGCGATCGGCGCCGACGGCAAGGTGTCTCCCGCCATCCTGGGACCGGTGCTCGACGGTGCCGGGCCGTTCGCGCGGATCGCCGACACCGACGGTGGTGTCCTCGACGGCAACACGACCTACGACCGCGCGCTCGGCCCGACGCAGTTCATTCCGTCGACCTGGCGCTCCCTCGGGCTCGACGCGTCCGGTGATGGCGTCGCCGACCCGCAGAACATCTACGACTCCGCGTACTCGACGGCCCGCTACCTGTGCGCAGCAGCGCGACCACTTCCGATGGACACCGAGGCCGGATTCCTCGACGCGGCGTACTCCTACAGCCACTCGAGCACGTATCCCCGCGCATCATGGGACGGTTCCGCGCTCTACCGGTCCTTGGCCTCGGCCGCCCAAGGCTCGCGCTGAGCCGCGCCCGCGGCACCCGGCCAGCTGCGGAGCCGTGGCAGCAGCGCGCCGATGGAGCGATCCCGAACGCATCCCTTCCACACGCCCACCGAGTATGCGACGTCGTCGGCCAGGCTCAGGGCCACGAACCTGGCCGGGTCGAGATTCCTGCCTGACCGCGACCACTCGACGAGCGGCGGGACGATCGCGGAGAGCAACAGCACCCGCCGGGCGCGGCGCGAGCGAGTCGCCGCGGCGATCGTGAGCGGGAACCAGGGGCGGATCAACGCGCGGCTGATGAGCTCGCCGCTTCCGGCGTGGCCTCGCACGACCAGCCGCATCGACTCGACCAAGGGCTGGTCGAGGAAGTCGAGCCGTCGGGCGAGCGCCACGCCGGTGCCGATCGTGATCGCCGTGCCGAGCACGGGCACCCGTGCCACCCCCG
>DATEEV010000511.1:0-5135 GCA_035281005.1 Microthrixaceae bacterium
TACGCGCAACGCTGCGTGCTGCTGACTCGCACCGGTGCGCCGGACTCGGCGCACCGGGGCATCACCGCACTCTTCGTCGACATGGACCGCCCCGGCATCACCGTGCGGCCGATCGAGACGATGCACAACAAGCCCGAGTTCGCCGAGGTCTTCTTCGACGACGTGGTCGTGCCTGTCGAGCGAATGCTCGGCGCGGAGGGCCAGGGCTGGTCGGTCGCGATGGACCTGCTCCCGTACGAACGCAGCACCTCGCTGTGGCACCGAGGCGCCTACCTGCATCGACGACTGCAACAGCTCCTCGACACCGACACGGCCGTTCCCGTGGCCGACCCCGACGGATTCGATCCCGGCGCGATCGGCGACGTGTTCGTCCAGCTGTTCGCGCTGCGGGCGCGCTCGCGCGGCACGCAGTACCGGTTGGCGGGCGGCGAGCGCCTGGGCCCGGAGACCTCGATCGACAAGATCCTGTTGGCGACCACCGAGCAGGCCGTGTTCGACCTCGCGCTCGACGCGCTCGCCGACGACGTCGTGCTGGGGGACTCGGCGACCGCCGAGAAGTGGCGATCGACCTACCTCTACTCGCGGGCCGCGACGATCTACGGCGGCAGCGCCGAGATCCAGCGCAACATCGTCGCTCGCCGCCTCCTCGACCTGGGGTCCGACCGATGACGGCCTCACCTGAGCCGGGGCCGGACCACGCCGGAATGGGCTCGGCCGGGATGGATGCCGACGAGCTCGAGCTGTTCGCGACCGCCCTCGGCGGGGTCACCGCCAACCGGACCGGCGAGGCGCTCGACGCGGCGCTCGACGAGCTCGGTTGGCGCGACGCGCTCGAGCTCGACCGACGCGCCGCGATCTCGACGCTCTTCGACCTCCAGGGGCAGGCGGGTGCGACGTCATCCGCGCTCGACCACGTGCTCGTCGCCGCCGCCGGCCTCGAGACGTCGCCGTCGACGGCAGTCGTGCTCCCCTGGCCCGGATCGACCGCGGCCGGTTCGGCGGGCGTTGACGGCCTCGCCGTGCGCGGGCTCGGCACCGCCGCGTTGGGACGCTCCGAGACCGCAGTCGTGGCCGTCGACCCCGACGAGATCGCGCTCGTCGCCACGAAGGACCTGACCCTGCGGCCGATCGCCGGCATCGACGAGGCCTTCGGTCTGGTCGAGGTCCACGGCGCCGGTGTCGCGGCAGACCGTCAGCCCGGCGCGTGGCGCGACGCCACCGATGCCGGCCGCGTCGCGCTCGCGCATCAGCTGGTCGGCACGTCGCGCACGATGCTGGCGCTCGCCCGCGAGCATGCGATCGAGCGCATCCAGTTCGACCGGCCCATCGCCGAGTTCCAAGCCGTCCGCCATCGCCTGGCGGAGGCCTACGTCGCGGTCGAGGGCGCCGACTCGGCAGCGGGTGGCGCGTGGGAGGACGGCTCGAGCCTCGCCGCCGCGGCCGCCAAGGCGATGGCCGGGCGCAGTGCCCGCATCGTCGCCCGGCACAGCCAGCAGGTGCTCGCCGGCATCGGATTCACCGTCGAGCACCCGCTCCACGAGTTCGTCCGTCGGGCGTTGGTCCTCGACCGGCTCCTCGGCGACGCCCGGTCGCTCACCCGCGAGCTCGGCGCGGACATCATCCGATCCCGTCACGTGCCTGTCCTGCTACCCCTATGAGAACGACATTGTGACCGACCACCTGACCAGCCCCGACGGCCTGTTCTCCCTCGAGGGCCGCACCGCGCTGGTGACCGGCAGTTCCCGCGGGATCGGCGAGATGATCGCCCACGGATTCCTGCAGGCCGGCGCGCGCGTGATCCTGACGGCGCGCCGCGCGGCTGACCTCGACGACGCGGTGCAGCGGTTGAGCGAGCTCGGCCCCTGCGAGGCCGTCGCCGCCGACCTCGCCACGACCGACGGTTGTCGCGAGCTCGCCGAAGCGGTCGCGACCCGGGTCGATGGTCTCGACATCCTGGTCAACAATGCCGGCGCCACCTATCTCGGTTCGTTCGAGGACCTCCCCGAGCCTCGGTGGGACAAGGTCATGGCGGTCAACGTCACCGCAGTGCACTACCTCACCACCTCGCTGCTCCCGTTGTTGCGCCGGCGGGCGAGTGCCGAGTCGCCGGCGAGGGTGCTCATCATCGGGTCGACCTCGGGAATGATCCTGTCCGGCCTGCCCGATGTCGCGTACGAGACGTCGAAGGCCGCGGTGCACCACCTCGCTCGGCACCACGCCGCGGAGCTGGTCTCCGAGCACATCCTCGTCAACGTGATCGCCCCCGGCCTCTTCCCCACTCGCATGTCGTCGTTCCTCGACGTGCCCGAGCTGCGCGACCCGGTGCTGGGCACGATCCCGATGGGCCGAGCCGGCCGTGCGGACGAGATCGCCGGCGCCGCGGTGTTCCTCGCCTCCCGCGCCGGCGGCTACGTCACCGGTCAGGTGCTCGTGGTCGACGGCGGTCGCACCGGCATCGGACGGGCCGACCCCGTGACCGGTCTCGAGCCGACATGAGCCCGGCATTCGAGCCCGGAGACGCGGTCGACGACTCGACCAGTCGCGTACCGCCGCTCCCCCATCCATGGAGCGCGGACGACGCGGCCGGGATCGGTCGATGGGGGCACCCCGCCGCCACCTACCCCCCGCTGCTCCTGACGAGGGTCCTGCAACGCCACCCTGCACTGGCCGACCGTGTCCGGCACCTCGGCGAAGGCCTCTACGTCGATGGCCGGCTCGACCCACGCTCGCGGACGATCGCCATCCTGCGGACCTGCGCGCGCATCGGCTCGGCCTACGAATGGGGCGGGCAGGCGGCGTTCTGGGGCCCGCTCACCGGAGTGACACCCGAAGAGGCCGACGCCCTCACCCTCGACGCCGCGCCGGGTCCGGAATGGTCTTCGCTCGATCGTACGGTGATCGACGCGGTCGATGAGCTGGAACGCGACGGCACGCTCGGCGACGAGGCATGGGTCGCGCTCCGCGAGCACCTCACCGACGAACAGATCGTCGAGCTGTTCGTCGTGCACGGCTGGTACCGGATGATCGCCACGATCTGCAACGGGCTCGACCTCGGCATCGAGAACTGGATGCGACCCTGGCCGTCATCGTGACCGTGGCCTGAGCCGGACTGATCGCGACGCAGCTCAGGGCAACGCGCGAGCGAGGATGAACCGACGCGACGCGCGGATCACCGCGCCGTCGTCGAGCACGATGCCGCCGTCGCCTCCTTCGCCGATCAGCTCATCGAGAGCCTGCAGGTCGCTCACATCAACTCGGTCGGCCAGCTCGGCCCGGGTCCGCCGGAGCTGCTGCACGGCGAAGCGCCGAGCCTGGTCGTCCAGTGGCGCGGGGAGGTCGAGGCTGACCACATCGTCGACGACGACCTCGAAACCGGCACCGACCACCATCTCCGAATAGTCGGCGGACGCGGTCGCTCCCGGCAGTTCGGCGCGCATCTCGTCGAACCACGTCCCCCACGCGGTTTCGAACCGCTCCCACAGGTCGGCCCGGGAGCGCTCGAGGTCGCCGGGAACCACACGCACCGGATCGGCCTTCTCGACCAGTGCCAGCATCCCGCCCGGTTCGAGCAGTGCCTGGATCCGTCGCAACGCCCCTGCCTCGTCGCCGACGTGGTGGAGCACGAGTGACGCCCACACGACCTCGGCCGGATCGAGCGAGTCGAGGACGTCAGGAAGCTGCCCCACGCACGTCCCTACCCGGTCCGCGATACCGAGGCGCGTGGCGCGGGCCGTCGCCCGCTCCAGCATGACGGCCGACCCGTCCACCGCGACCACCGTCGCCGCCCCGAACCGCTCGGCGAGGCGGCACGTACCCACACCGGGGCCCGACCCGATGTCGAGCACGCGGTGAACCTGCACACCGTCGGCCGAGAGGTGCTCGGCCAGGACCGAGATGCTCTTGCGCAGCAGCGGTTCCAGCACCTCGGCCTCGAGCTCGGCGTAGGCCGCCATCTCCGGTGTGTCGAAGTGCAGGTGATGGCTGCGCCCGTGGTGATGGGGAGCGTCATGGCCGTGCTCATGGCTGTGCTGGGTCATGCGATCACGCTACGACCATGATGCGTTCAACGCATACGCTCTTGCCAATGAAGCAAGACGATCGGATCGAACAGACGGCACGGAGCCGCATCCGCAGCCTGCGAAATGCCCGTGGCTGGACCATCGACGAGCTCGCCCGCCGCGCCCACATCGGTCCGTCGACGATCAGCAGGCTCGAGACCGGCCATCGACGTCTCACCCTCGACCACCTCGTCACGCTGGCCCGGGCGCTGGACACCACGATCGACGAGCTGCTCGTCGACGACGAGTCCGGGGACGATGTGGTCATCCGGCCGACGAAAGGCTCGGCGCACGGCCTCACGTTCTGGATGCTCAATCGACCCGACGACGCGTCCGGACGGATCGTGGCGAAGATGCGGGTGCCCGCCTCCAAGCGCCTGCCCGAGCCGCGCGTCCACCCCGGCCGCGACTGGTTCTATGTGCTGGAGGGCACGGTCCGGCTCGTGCTCGGCGATCGGGAGCAGTTCGTGGAGGTCGGCCAGGCGGCGGAGTTCGACACCATGACCCCGCACCGGATGGTCGGTCATGGCGGACCGGCCGAGGTGCTCACCATCTTCGACCGCCACGGCGAGCGCGCCCACCTGCATCCCCACTGAGCGGACGGATCGACCGGCCCACTGACCGGGCTGAAACGTCAAACGCTCGACACGCCTTGTATGGGACCTGGTGCTACAATGCGGTCATGCCGGGAACCTCCACCGCCAAAGTCTCGCACCGCGGTCAGACCAACCTCCCCGCTGAGCTCCGACACCGCTGGGGGATCGAGCACGGCGGCGAAGTCGGCATCGTCGATCTCGGCGACGCCGCGCTCATCGTGCCGGGCGGCGTCCAGGCCGCACGCCGCGAACTTCGTCGTGTGCTTCGCGAGCGCTACGACGACGGCCTCGCCGTCATCGACGACCCCGACCTGGCCGACCAGTAGGTGCCAGCCCACATCGCAACGGTCATCCTCGATGATCGCCTGCTGATCGAAGACATCCTCGTCGGCATCGAGGAGCGAGCCGAGCGCCACACCACGACCTACTGGTACTACCGGGCGTGCCGCGCTGCCGTCGCCGGCGCCGGAGGCCACCTGTC
>DATEEV010000512.1:0-2487 GCA_035281005.1 Microthrixaceae bacterium
CGCATGGCGCTTCTCGGGATCGGCATGTGAGTCGGGGTTCACGACCACGTGGGTGTAGGAGACGAGGATCGTGTCGAGGATCCGGAGGCCGGCGGCGCGGAGCGCCGAGCCCGTCTCGGTGCCGTCGACCACGACGTCGACGATGTCGGGGACCTTCGCCTCAGTGGCGCCGTAGGAGAGCCGGATATCGGCCTCGACGCCCCGCTCGGCGAAGAATCGCGCGGTCAGGTTGGGGTACTCGGAGCTGACTCGCACACCGCTCGGCAGATCGGCCACCTGCTGCCAGTCGCTGTCGCCGGGCACCGCGACGACGATGCGGAACGGGTTCGAGGTCGCCTTGGAGTACTGGAGCTCTCCCAGGGACACCACGTCGGCCGAGGTCTCCTCCACCCAGTCGCGTCCGGTGATGCCGAAGTCGAACAGCCCGTCGGCGACGTACCCGCCGATCTCCTGGGGTCGAAGGATGCGTACCGACTCGATGCGAGGATCGGCGATCGTCGCCTTGTAGGTCACCGCCGAGTCGCGCCTCACGGCGAGGTCGGCGTCGGAGAACAGCTCGAGGGTGGCCTTCTCGAGCGATCCCTTGGGGAGTACCAATCGGAGCACGGCGCGGAATGGTAGAGGGGTCGGGCACCGAGCCCGAAAGTGGTTACCGGCGACCTCGATCCTCGTACGCTGACTCGCTCGTGCTCCAGCCGACCGTCGTGACCGATCCTGGCGACCCGCGGGTCGCCGACTTCCGGGGCCTGGACGACGCGAGGTACCGCCGCCGGGTCCAGGCTCCGACCAGCTTCTCGCCCGGGCAGTTCGTGATCGAGGGATGGCTGGCGCTCGAGCGGGCGCTCGAGACCCGACAGGACCTACGCGGCGTCCTGGTGCTCGACGCCCGCCTGGAGCGGTTGCGCGACCTACTGGGGGATCGTGAGGCCCCGGTGTTCGTGGCCGACGCCGCGACGCTCGAGGCGATCGTCGGGTTCGACCTGCACCGCGGCGTGGTGGCGGTGGCGACGCGACGGCCGGGCGTCGACCCGTCGTCGGTCATCGGCCGGGCCCAGCGCATGCTGATCGTCGAGGGAGTGAACGACGGCGAGAACCTGGGGGCGCTGTTCCGCAACGCCGCCGCGCTCGGCGCCGAGGGGGTGCTGCTCGATCCCACGAGTTGTGACCCCCTGACTCGGCGCACCGTCCGGGTGTCACTCGGTCACGTGATGGCCGTTCCGTATGCCACCCGTGCCCTTTCCGACGGGATCGACGCCGTTCGTGCCGCGGGCCATCGCGTGGTGGCGCTCAGCCCGCGAGGCGACGCCGACCTCCGCGCGCTCGAGCCGTCGGGCCACGACGCCGTGCTGGTGGGAGCCGAGGGTTCCGGTCTCGGCGACGCGTCGCTCGATGCGGCCGACGTCGTGGCGCGGATCCCGATGGCCGGCGACGTCGACTCGCTCAACGTCGCGACTGCGGCCGCCATCGCCATGTGGCACCTCTTCTCGGCGGCCGAGCGCTGAGCTCCCGCTGCGGATCATGCCCCGCTCGGCCAACCGACCGCCGTCCGCGACCACCACGCGCCCGCGGGCGCGTCGTCACCACTCGGCGTGGCCACCAGGCTCGCCCCTGCATTGCACTGTCGACGACGGTGACGCCCCTGCTCCGAGCGACGGAAGGTGCCGCGCACCGCGTTTGAGCGACAAGGGACAACTCCACTCGACCGCCGTCCAGGTTCAGCGTCGCTTGTCGCTCAAACGCGGCGTCCCCAAACAGCCGCGCCCCTCCAACTCGGGCGGACCGTCATGGCTGACGACATGGAACGGCTCCACCTACGGAGCCCGGCACGCTCCCACGCGTCCGCGGGCGCGTCGCTCGTGCGGAGGGCGAAACCTCCTCCCTCACGCCCTCCAGCGGCGGGTGAGGGCAACCATCTCGACCGCGGTCTGGGCGCACTCCTCGCCGACGTTGTGGCCGCCGGGCCCCTCCGATCGGGCGAGCGCCTGATCGTCGTTCTCGGTCGTGAGGACCCCGAAGATCACCGGCACCCCGAGCTCGAGCTGGGTGTCCTGGATGCCGCGGGCGCACTCCCCTGCCACGAAGTCGTAGTGGCTCGTCTCACCTCGGATCACGGCGCCGAGGCAGATGACGGCATCGACGCGCTCCGACATGGCCATCGCCTTCGCCGCATAGGGGATCTCGAACGCGCCGGGCACCCACTCGATGGTGACGTCAGCCGCGTCGACCCCACAGCCGGCCAGGCCCCGCTCGACTCCGTCGAGCAGGCGCAGGGTGATCGCGTCGTTGAACCGACCGCACACGACCGCCACTCGCATCCCGGCGCCGTCCACCTCGGGGCGCGCCTCGCCCTGGGCTCGCAGGTTGCCGGCCATCTCAGTCGAGGCTCCGCAGTGAAGCAGGGAGCGCCAGCGACCGAGCCTGAACGAAGGAAGCCTCGACCATGAGCATCAGTCGTCCAGACCCTCGAGCAGGTGGCCGAGCTGGTCC
>DATEEV010000513.1:0-4311 GCA_035281005.1 Microthrixaceae bacterium
CGGGCACCGACCTGGCGTCGCTCAAGACCCGGGCCGTGCGCGACGGCGACGAGTACGTGGTCAACGGCCAGAAGATGTGGACATCGCTCGCATCCGACGCCGACTACTGCTGGCTCGCGGTGCGCACCGACCCGGACGCGCCGAAGCACAAGGGCATCTCGATGCTCATCGTCGACCTGAAGAACACCCCCGGCATCACGATCGAGCCGCTCCACCTGTTGTCGACCCACGACATCAACGCGGTCTACTACGACGACGTCCGGATCCCGGCCGAGAACCTCGTGGGCGGTCTCAACAACGGCTGGAACCTGATCGTCAACCAGCTGAACCACGAGCGCGTCACGCTGTGCTCGGCGGGGCTGCTCGAGCAGAGCTATCAGGAGGTGCTGGACTACACCCGTGCCACGCGCACGACAGCGGGTGAGCGCCTGATCGACGAGCAGTGGGTGCAGCTGAACCTGGCCCGCGTGCGTTCCGGGCTCGACTTCCTGCGCCTCATCAACTGGAAGGTCGCCTGGACCGCCACCCAGGGATCGATGGACGTGGCCGACGCCTCGACGATCAAGGTGTTCGGCACCGAGTTCTACCTCGAGTCGTTCCGGCTCCTGATGGAGATCCTCGGTCCACGCGCCTACCTCGACCGGGGCTCACGCGAGTCACTGCTGTCGGGGCGGCTCGAGATGAACTACCGCAGTCTCGTGATCCTCACCTTCGGTGGCGGTACGAACGAGATCCAGCGCGACCTGATCGCGATGTTCGGCCTCGGGCTGCCCCGGGCGATGCGGGGCTGAGCCGGACAGGTTCAGGACGAGACGACGAGAACGAGAGAAGAGATCACGACCATGGACTTCTCATTCACCGAGGAACAGCAGGCGACCGGCGAGCTCGCCACTCAGATCCTGACCGACCTCTCCACCCACGACCGGCTCCGTGAGCTGGAGCGCTCGGGAGCCGAGCGGTTCGATCGTGAGGTGTGGGCGAAGCTGGCCGAGGCGGGCCTGCTCGGCATCTCGCTGCCCGAATCGGTCGGTGGCGCGGGCCTCGGCCTCGTCGAGCTCGGCCGCGCCCTGCAAGCCGCGGGCAAGACGGCAGCGGCCATCCCGCTCTGGGAGACGTTGGCGCTGGGAGCGCTGCCGATCGCGGAGTTCGGCTCGGACGAGGTTGCCGCGAAGTGGCTCGGCGGCGTGGTCGACGGCTCGACCGTGCTGACCGCCGCGTGGCACGAGGACAACGGCGATCCGTTGCGTCCTGTGGTGTCGGCGAAATCAGGCGCCGATGGATGGACGATCACCGGCACGAAGATCTGCGTCCCGGCCGGCGCGATCGCCCAGGCCGTGGTGGTGCCGGCTGCGACCGACGACGGCACCGCGCTGTTCGTGGTGGCGGTGGGTGCCGGCGTGACCGTGACGCCACTGACGACCACGTCGGGCTCGCCCGACGCCCAGCTCGAGTTCGCCGGTTCACCGGCGACCCTTCTCGCGACCGGGGCCGACGCCCTTGCGTGGGCGTTCGAACGCGCGGTCGCCACGCAGTGCGCGCTGTCGCTCGGCAACGCCGAGGCGATGCTCGACCTGACCGCGGCCTACACGAAGGAGCGCAAGCAGTTCGACGTCCCGATCGCGACCTTCCAGGCGGTGGGACACCGCGCGGCGGACTGTTACATCGACACCGAGGCGATCCGGCTCACCTGCTGGCAGGCGCTGACCCGGCTGGCCGAGGGCCTCCCCGCGACCGCGGAGGTGTCGGTGGCGAAGTTCTGGTCGGCCTGGGCGGGTCAGCGGATCACGCTCGCCGCGGCGCACCTGCACGGTGGCGTCGGCGTCGATCGTGACTATCCGCTGGCCCGGCACTACACGCGGGCGAAGGAGCTCGAGCTGCAACTCGGCGGCGCCACCCCACACCTGGCCCGCATCGGCGCCGTGCTCGCCGCCTGAGCACCAGAACGGCGGTCAGTGGTTGCGGGGGAACCCGAGGTCGACGACCGAGGTCGCCGGGTCGGGCCAGCGTGAGGTGACGACCTTGGTGCGGGTGTGCGAGCCCGCACGCGAACTCGATGCACTCGAGCCCACGGGCCACCTCGCCGGCGGCGTCGGACAGGACCTTGCCGTGTTCGGCGGTGATGCGCGCCGCCAGGTCGTCGCGATGGGCCGACACGAGCTCCCGCATCGCGAACAGCACCTGGGTGCGCTTCGCCAGGCTGGTCGCGCCCCAGGCGTGCGCAGCAGCGCTTGCGAGGGACACGGCCTCGTCGACATCGGCCGCGTCGGCAAAGTCCACTTGGGCGGTGCACGAGCCGGCGGCCGGGTCGAAGACCGGCCCTGACCGGCCCGACGTGGAGGCGACCGTACGGCCGCCGATCCAGTGGCTGATCCGCTGCACGAGTATCACGTCCCTCTGGGGAGTCAAGTGGGGGTGATTCTACGTGTTTGCGATCTCGTGACTCGGGGGACGTTGGTCGGTGTGGGAGGCTGTCGCCTTCCAGTTTCCCGGCTGACCGCAGGCGATCGGTCGCTCCCGGGCCTTCACGTCCTACAGCCCTTGAGCCGACAGGAAGATCGCGATGACGGCGTCGACGACCGCCACCCCCATCCGTACCGACAAGGGCAACACCGCCTGGCTGGGCACGGTCCCGTTCTGGCTCGTCCACGTCCTGCCATTCCTCGCGTTCCTCACGGGCGTGCCGTGGTGGAACTGGGTGCTCATGGCCGGGCTCTTCTTCGTGCGGATGTTCTTCATCACCGCCGGATACCACCGGTACTTCTCCCACCGATCCTTCTCCACCTCCCGGTGGTTCCAGTTCGTGCTCGCGTTCGGCGGCGCGACCTCTGCCCAGAAGGGCCCGCTGTGGTGGGCGGGCAACCACCGCCTCCATCACCGCTACGTCGACACCGCGCGCGACGCCCACACGCCGATCAAGGGCGTGTGGTGGTCACACGTCGGCTGGATCCTCTCCGACGCGCACGACGCGACACCGAACGAGGCGATCGAGGACTTCACCAAGTACCCGGAACTGCGCTGGCTCGACCGCACCAACTGGCTGCCGCCTTGGGTGCTCGCCGTCACGGTGTGGCTGGTCGCGGGCTGGTCGGGGCTGCTGATCGGCTTCTTCCTCTCCACGGTGCTGCTCTGGCACGCGACCTTCATGGTCAACTCGGTGGCCCATCTGATCGGCACGCGGCGCTACGCCACCGACGACACCAGCCGGAACAATTTCGGGGTCGCGGTGCTCACGATGGGGGAGGGGTGGCACAACAACCACCACTACTACCCGGCGTCGGCTCGCCAGGGCTTCTTCTGGTTCGAACCGGACATCACCTACACGATCCTCAAGGGCTTGTCGTGGCTGGGGATCGTGCGAGATCTCAAGCAGCCGAGCCACGACGTCAAGCGCGGGATGCGGATCAAGGACGGCAACATCGACATCGGGATGCTGCACGCGAACCTCCGCAACGTCGACGAGATCGTCGATCGGTCGCGTGTCCCCACGCTCGACGTGAACCACTCCGACACCGACAACGCGAAGACCCGACTCGAGCTCGCGTTGACCGAGGTGAGTGAGGCGGCGTCCGACCTGCGTCGAATCGATCGCCGGCGCCGTCGCGAGGCGGCGACTCGCACCCGGGCCGAGAAGGCCGCGGCCGAGGCTCCCGAGGTCGCGAAAGCGGCCGAGGTGGTCGAACCGGCCGAGTAAGTCAGGCGCTGGGCAACACGATCAGCCCGACCGCCGCGAGATGCATGCCGGCGCCGACGACGGTACAGGCGTGGAACACCTCGTGGAAGCCGAACACCGCCGGCCACGGGTCGGGCCACTTGGTGGCGTAGACGACCGCGCCCAGCGTGTAGGCGATGCCGCCACCGAGGACGAGGCCGAACCCGACGGGGCCCAGATCGGTGAAGAGTTGGGGGAGTGCGATGAACGCCACCCAGCCAACTGCGGCGTAGACGGCGGTCGAGAGCCAGCGCGGAACGTCGAGTGGCAGCCACTGCAGCGCGATGCCGAGGAACGTGCCCGCCCACACCGTGACCAGCACGGCAGGCTGCTGCCAGCCGCTCAGGCTGAGCACGGCGATCGGCGTGTAGGTGCCGGCGATCGCGAGGAAGATCGTCGAGTGGTCGAGGCGGCGCATGAACGCCATGCCGGACTCGCCCCATCGGACGCGGTGGTAGAGCGACGAGACACCGAGCATCGTGCAGAGCCCGAGCACGTAGATGATCGTCGCGGTGCGGGCCTGCGCGCCCGGAGCGAGCCCGATCATCACACCGCCGAGCGCCGCGGACGCCACGAATGCGAGCACGTGGGACCAACCACGG
>DATEEV010000514.1:0-2194 GCA_035281005.1 Microthrixaceae bacterium
CCGTCGGCTTCATCGCCAAGCTGTTCCAGCGCGGCGGCACCTCCGTCGTGGTGTCGCGGATCTCGTTCGACGCCGCGATCGACGCCGCCCAGATCTTCAAAGGTCGCACCATCGCCGTCGGGGTCAACGCGGAGACCTGCCAGATCGACGGTGCCGAGGTCCGACTCGATCAGCGCAAGGCCCCGCCGCTCGAGATTCCGTCCTGGGCCGACGAGGTCTCGTCGTGGCACCTGTCCGCATCGCTCCGCTCGCCCGGCGAGCGGGCCGGTTGGGCCTACATCGTGCGCACCGGCCGGAGCGTGTGGGAGGTCAGGGTCGCGGTGTCCGACGATCGCGAGGTGAGCGAGGCCGAACTGGTCGAGCTCGTCGAGTCGATCGGCGCGGCGGTCGCGCCGGCCTGAAGTCCGGACCAAACCCGTCCGGGCCAACCCGAGCTTCAGACCAGCCTGACGGGGTCGCCGACGGACAGCCGCCCCGGGGTGACGACGCTTGCGTACATCCCGACGTTCTGGTCGAGGTCGCGGACCACGTGTCGCAGCACGCCACGATCAGCCGGGATCGTCTCGTCGATCTCGCGGGTGATCATCACGCACCGTGGACACGCCGTCGTCAACTCGATCACCACGTCGCCCACCTCCAGGCGGCGGCCGACCCACGAGAGCTCGGGGTGGCCCTCCGCCTCGCCGGTGTCGACGACGAGGTTGGGCCGGAAGCGCCGCACGTCGACCACCGAGTCGGGCAGTGCCTCTTGCAACGCACGGAGCGCGGAGGTGGTCATCACGAGCAGCGGGAACGCGTCGAAATACGTGCCCGGCGGCGACTCGAACTCGAGGATCTCCGGCGGGAACACCGACAGGTCCGGCAACGGCTCGTCGGGCTCGCGACCGAAGATCGCCCGGAGCTCCTCCAACAGATCGTCGCTGTCCGGGCCGCCGCGCCGGTAGTGCTCGAGGTCGGTCGTGGGCTGGAGCGGCCAGAGGGTCACCTCGTGGTCGAGGGCATCGCTGACGCGACGGTCACGGTCCGGATCGTCGGTGCGCACGGTGCCACCGTCGGGCAACGTGATCTCGACCACACCGCCCACTCCTTCGACGTGGCGAGCCGCGAGTCGCATCAGGGAGCCGATCTTCTTCGCACCCCGGATGCCGCCACGCACCTCGTCGCGCGCGGCCCACGCCCGATCGCCGACCATCCCGGTCACCGCGAGATCGGCATGATCCACCCGCTCGCCCATCATCGATTTCACCGGATATCGCCACAGCTCGCCGAGTCGCACACTCCACCTTGCCACCGCTGGTCGAGCCCTGTCGGCATCGCTGCCTGACGTGGGTGCCAGTCATGCGGCTGAGCTCGGCTGACCGAACGGCGATCCCGGGCTCACGGCAGGGTGAACGCGGGCGGAACAGCCGGTGAACGACGCGGCCTGACCTGTCGTCCACCGTCGCTCGACTGCCACGATGGGAACGTGCGACCCCGTGCCGTCCTGCTCGCCCTCAGCGTGGTGTGCCTGCTCGCGACGGCACGTTCGGAATTGGCCGGCGCGAGCGAGTTCCCGTCGCCGGGAGGTTCGGGTGGATCGTCGGCCGCCGATCCCCGGGTCGCGGGTGGCCAGATCGTGGCCGGCACTGCCAACGAGGCGGGCCACGCCGCGGGGGCTTCGAGCGCCGGGTCCGCGACGGGCGCGACCGGATCGTCCTCCACGCCCGGCCGGCTCGCGTCGACCGGCACCTCTGTCCTGGAGATGGCCGCCGCCGCGCTGATCCTGGTCGCGGTGGGCTCGCTGCTGGCGTTCGTTCCGCGGGGACTCGTCCGTCGTCGCGATCGGCGACGACTCACGCGAGCCGGAACACAGCCGTCCTGAGTTCGTCCTTCAGGGCCAGAGCACCGGATTGCCGGGCCCGGCGGCCGGACCGCCTGGCTCGCACCCGGAGAGCCACATCGTCAGGTCGAAGGCGCGGGACGCGTCACTCACGTCGTCGAGGATCCTCGTGCCGTCGGCGAAGTAGATGACCGTCATCACCGGCCGGTCCTCCTTGGTCGGATTGGGGGCGGTGCTGTGGAGCGTCCAACCCGCGTGGAAGGTCGCATCGCCGGCGCGCAGCGCACCGTGGGTCGCGAGCGGCAGGTCGCGGTCGATCACCAGCTGCTCGAAGTGCGCCTGGGAGGAGTCGCCGATCTCGTGGCCACCGAGGTC
>DATEEV010000515.1:0-4117 GCA_035281005.1 Microthrixaceae bacterium
TTCGGTTGGCCGAGCGCCAAGGTGGGCGTCGAAGCGGACGGGACCGAGCACCACACCCTGACCTCTCAGCACGAGTACGACCTGAGGCGGCAGAACCTCATCCAGCTCGAGGGTTGGTTCCTCCTTCGCTACACGCCGACCGCACTACGCACCCGACGTCGCGTCTGTGCCGACCAGATGCGTGCCGCGATCCAGGACCGCGCTGGCGTCGCCTGAGGCAGTTCATGCGTCATTGAGGAACACATGCGTTCCTCAATGACGCATTTTCGGCGAGGGACTCGAGGGCCGGTGGTCAGCGAGGGACTTGAGGGCCGGCGGTCAGCGCTGGAACGGAGCCATGGCGGGGTACATCCATGGCTTGGAGGTGGCGTGGTCGTAGATCGACACGCCGATCGCGCCGCCCGCCTGTGCCGCGCTGACGAAGCCGGCCATGTCGGCCTCGGTGACCTTGTCGGCGACGCCTCCGATGGGGTGCACGACGGCGTTGGGATCGCCGAGGTTGGCACGGACCCGCGAGATGTTCTCCGACGTGTACCGCGCCGCGTCACGCCACACCGACGTCGGGTTGCGGTTCGTCCAGTAGTCCATGGGCATCCAGGCATCGAACGATCCACGCAGCTGTCGCCACGGAAACTCGGGCCAGTACTTCAGGTTGATGATGTCGGTCACCACCGGTGGGAGCACCGCCGCCGCGATCGGCGTGTCGGGGTAGAGCTTGCGCATGATCGCCGCGGTCTTCACCAGCCGGTCGTTGCGCGTCGCCAGGTCCTTCTCCGACGTGGTGTCCTCGATGTCCCACACGATCCCGTCCGCGCCGAACCAGATGGGCAGCACCAGGCGGAAGTAGTCCGTCTTCACGTCAGCGTGGGTCGGCAGGTACCAGCTCACGACCCGCACACCACGGGCGTGGGCCCGGGCCACGATCTGCTTGAACAGCTCGACATCGATCAGGTGCTCAGGCCGGTTCCACCGCGTCGTCTGGATGTAGATGACGTCGACCCCGGCGTCTGCCACCTCGTCGACGTCGGCCAGTTTGAACGACGTCGTGCCGTCCAAGGTCGGCGACCAGTCGTAGATGTCCACCCAGGTCCCGACCCCGGCGAACACCGCCGCCCGTTCGGGGACGCCCCGCGGCGGGCAACCGCCCCGACAGGGTGGGGGCGTGCAGGCGATCGCGGTCGACAGCATCAGGAGGGGGATCGCGAGGCGGGCGGCGAGCGAGCCGCGACGGCGACGCGGGCGAGCGGAGGGGGCTGGCGACATGGGGGGCGAGTCTATGGGCCGCGGGTCGAACTGGGCCGAAGCGACGAGGCCATCGGGCGTAGTGTCCGCGGCACCGTCGAGAGGGGCGAGATGCCACAGGACCAGTACCCGAGCGACCCGCAACGGCGGCGCGAGGGCCTCGAGATGATGTCGAAGGTCTACGGGTGGGAGGCCAGCGACGGACCCGGCGACTTCTTCGGCATGACCGTCGAGCATCTCTTCGGCGAGGTGTGGACCCGCGAGGGCCTCTCCATGCGGGACCGCCGGTTATTGCTCGTCGGGTTCATGGTCGGCGCGGGCCTGGACGACGTCCTGCCCCTCCAGCTGGGCGCTGCGCTGGGCAACGAGGAGCTGACCGACGACGAGCTCCGCGAGATCACGGTCTTCCTCACCCACTACTGCGGCTGGCCCCGCGGCGCGAAGGTGAACACCGCGGCCGAGAAAGCCATCGCGGCCGCAGCGAAGGAGCGGGATCAGGCGCGGGAACGGCGCTCGCAGGAACAACAGCAACAGCAATGATCGACCGGGACCGGCTGCCGGCGCTCATGGCGGCCGAGCGGGACCGGTTCGACCAGACCCACCCCGCATCGGCCGAGCTCGCCTTTCGGGGCCGACGGTCGCTGCTCGCCGGCGTGCCCATGCACTGGATGGTCCGCTGGGCCGGAGGGTTCCCCGTCTTCGTCGACCGGGCCGAGGGCGCGCACTTCACCGACGTCGACGGCCACGAGTACGTCGACCTGTGCCTCGGCGACACCGGCGCGATGACGGGCCACTCCCCGCCCGGCTCGACCCCCGCCATCGCCGCCCAGCTCGAACGTGGCATCACCACGATGCTGCCCACCCGCGACGCCATCGAGGTCGCCGAGGAGCTCGGCCGGCGCTTCGGGGTCACGAATTGGCAGTTCACCCTCACCGCCACCGACGCCAACCGGTTCGTCATCCGCCTCGCCCGCCAGCTCACCGGCCGGCCCCGCATCCTCGTGTTCAACGGCTGCTACCACGGCACCGTCGACGAGACGATCGTGCGCCTCGACGCCGACGGCTCGGTCGTGGCCCGACCGGGCTCGATCGGTCCGCCCGTCGACCCGTCGGTCACCACCCGGGTCTGCGAGTTCAACGACCTCGACGCGCTCGAGCGTGAGCTGGAACACGGCGACGTCGCCCTGGTGCTCGCCGAGCCGGCGATGACCAACGTCGGCATCGTGATGCCGATCGACGGCTACCACGCGGCGTTGCGCGACCTCACCCGCGCCCATGACGTGCTGCTCGCGCTCGACGAGACCCACACGATCTGCTGCGGCCCCGAGGGCGCGACCGGCGCCTGGGGCCTCGAGCCCGACATCCTCACGGTCGGCAAACCGATCGGATCAGGCGTGCCCTCCGGCGCCTACGGCCTGTCGGCCGAGCTCGACGAGCGCATCACCGACGACACGTTCCGCGACCTCGACGTGGCCGACGTCGGCGGCATCGGCGGCACGCTCGCCGGCAACGCGCTGTCGCTCGCGGCGATGGACGCGACGCTGCGCCACGTGCTCACCGCTGAAGCATTCGCGCACACCATCCCCCTCGCCGCCCGCTTCGCCGAGGGTGTCGACGCCGTCATCGCCGAGCACGGCCTCGGTTGGCACGTCGCCCAGCTCGGGTGTCGGGCCGAGTATCGCTTCCAGCCGGATCACCCACGCAATGGCGGGGAGGCCATCGCATCCGACGATCCCGAGCTCGACGCCTACCTCCACCTGTATGCGCTCAACCGGGGCGTGCTGATGACGCCCTTCCACAACATGGCGCTCATGTCACCGGCCACCACCGAGGCCGACGTCGACCGGCACACGGCGGTCTTCACCCTTGCAGTCGAGTCGCTGCTCGTCTGACGCGTCAGCTCGCGGCGGGCAGGTGCTGCACCAACGTGGCCGTCGGCGCGAACAGATCACCGAGATCCTCGACGCGGTCGAGCACGTCGCCGGCCTCGAACGACAGCGGCATCCCCGACGCTGCGTCCTCGACCTCCTCCCACGTGACCGGCGTCGACACCGTCGGCGCCGGTCGGGCCCGGAGTGAGTACACGCACACGGTCGTCTTGTGCCGCGAGTTCTGGCTCCAGTCGATGAACACCCGCCCCGGGCGTTCGGACTTCGCCATGTTGGTCGTGACCTGCTTCGGCCGCCGCTTCTCGAGCAGCTGCCCCGCGGCGCGCGCGAAGTCGGCGCAGTGCTCGTGGCTGTGGTGGGGCGAGTTCAACGGCACGTACAGCTGCAGCCCCTTCGAGCCCGACGTCTTCGCGAAGACCTCGAGGTCGACCGTCGCGAGCACCTCGGCCAACTCGAGGCCCACCTCGGCGCACTCGGCCATGCCGGTGTCGGGCCCGGGGTCGAGATCGAACACGAGCATCTGGGGGGCGTCGAGGTCATCGGCACGGGCCATGGGCGTGTGGAGCTCGAGCGCGGCGAGGTTCGCCGCCCACACCACCGCAGCGGGCTCGTCGAGGAGGCAGTACGCCACGTCGCCGTTGCGATCACCCGGGCCGAGCGCGACCTCGACCCAGTCGGGGCGGTGCGACGGGCAACGCTTCTCGAAGAACGACTTGCCGTCCACCCCGTTCGGGTACCGGCGGAACGTCACACACCGTTCGGCGCAGTGGGTGAGGATCGTGGGCGCGATCGTCGCGTAGTAGTGGATGACCTCACCCTTGGTGAACCCCGTGTCGGGGTAGAGCACCTTGTCGAGGTTCGTGACCTTGAGCTGGCGCCCGGCGACCTCGACGTGGGTGTCGCTCACGCCGACTTGCGCTTCGCCGGCGCCTTCTTGGCCGACTCCTTCGCCACCTTCGCGGCCGAGGCCTTGGCGGCGGACTTCG
>DATEEV010000516.1:0-2347 GCA_035281005.1 Microthrixaceae bacterium
GCGGTCCAGGTTCGCCTCGATCGCCCTGAGCGAGGCTGCGGCCGAGTCGACGAAGGTCACGTGCGCGGCCCCGCGCGACAACGCCTCGATGCCGAGCGCGCCCGAGCCGGCGAACAGGTCGAGCACCGTGGCGTCGACGAGCACACCCATCGACGCGAGCGCGTTGAACGTCGCCTCCTTCACCCGGTCCGAGGTCGGTCGCACCGCGAGGCCTCGAGGCGCCGAGAGCTGGATCCCCCGTGCGGACCCGGCGACGACTCTCATCTCGCCATACCGCCAGATCGCCTCACGCTCGCCGACGGTAGCCGCCTCGGTATGGTTCCCCGAGTGGAGGCTCCGCCCAACATCGTGTGCGTCGACTGCGGCGGGAGATGCCACCTCCTCACCGTCATCGATGCGGAGGGGCATCACGACGGCGACATCGCGGTGTACCGCTGCGAGGACTGCCTCGACCGCTGGGACGTCGAGCTCACCGACGATGACGACGGAGGCGCGCCGGAGTGAGGGCGCGCGAGTGAGGATCGCCGTCGTCGGCGCCGGCAGCGCTCAGTTCCTCTTCGAGCTGGCCGAGCTCTGCGCTCTCCCCGACGTCGGTCCCTACGAGGTGGCCCTGTGCGACACAGATCCGAACCGCCTCCAGGTCGCGGAGGCCTTCGGCCGACGAGCCGCGGAGCAGATGGGCAGCCCGGCGACGATCTCGTCGCACGACGACCGCTGCCGCGCGCTCGACGAGGCCGACTACGTGGTCGTGTCGATCGGTGTCGGGATGCAGGAGTCGATCCGCATCGACTTCGAGGTCTGCGAACGACACGGGCTCCGTCAGACCGTCGCCGACACCTGCGGGGTCGGCGCGACCGTTCGGCTGCTCCGCACCGCCCCCGCGCTCGAGGCGATCGCACGCGACATGGCCGAGGTGTGCGCGGGTGCTCCGCTGTTGAACGTGACCAACCCGATGGCGATGTGTTGCATGGCCCTTCATCGTCTCGTCCCCGAGGTCACGACGATCGGGCTGTGTCACTCGACCTGGATCACCGCGGCCGAGATCGCGCGCCACCTCGACGTCCCGGTCAACGAGCTCGAATGGGCAGGAGCGGGCGTGAACCACCAGGTGTTCATCTCACGTCTCGAGCACCACGGCATCGACCTGTACCCGCGTTTTCGTGACATGGCGAGGGGTGACTCCGACTTCGCCCGTACCGTCCGGGCCGACCTGATGCGCCGCCTCGGCCACTACGTCACCGAATCGTCCAAGCACAACAGCGAGTACCTCCCGTGGTACCTGCCTTGGGACGACCAGGTCGAGCGCTTTGCGCTTCCCACCAGCCCGTACTTGGAACGTCGCTCGACGAACGAGCAGCTGATCGCAATGGGCGCCGACTTCGCCCACGGGCAGATCGAGCTGCCGCTGGCCGACATGTTGCCCACCGGGGAGTACGCGCCGTCGATCATCCGGTCGCGTGTGTCCGGCGCGTCGCGCGACATCTACGTCAATGTGCCCAACACCACCGCCGACGGCTCGCTCCTCGTCGAGGAGCTGCAGGCCGATGGAGTGGTCGAGGTGCCGGCCAGCTGTGATGGCGACGGCGTGCACCCGCGTCGCGCCGAGCCGGTCCCGCCACAGTGCGCCGCGATCAACCGTCGCTACCTCGACGTGTGTGATCTCGCCGTCCGGGCGATCGTGGAGGGCCGACGCGACCATGTGCACCATGCCGCGCTCCTCGATCCGAACGCCTCCGCGTCGATGAGCGCGGAGCGGATCGCGGCGATGGTCGACGAGTTGCTCGACGCACATCAGGCCGCGGGGCGCCTCCCCGAGGCCCTCTCTCGCTGAGGAAGGCCGCGGACGATCGGTGTCCGGAGCGACTCCCGCGCGCCCGAGGTGTCAACCCTTGAGCAAGAACTCCGCGTCGTCATCGGCCAGGAAGAAGTCGACCTCGACCTCGAGGTCGCGGTGTCGCTCCAGGCCGGTCCCGTCGCCGACCAGCTCGAAGGCGACCTCCCTCGCACGCTCCACCCATTCCCGATCACGCCGCAGCGACGCCAGCTTCAGGTCGTTGCGGCCCTTCTGACGCTCGCCCAGGATCGTGCCCTCACCTCGGAGGTCGAGGTCGACCTCGGCCAGGAGGAAGCCGTCCGTCGACGCGACGAGCGCTTCGATGCGCGCCGCCCCGTCACCCTCGGCACCCGGCGCGACCAGATGACACTCCGACGCCTCCGCACCGCGTCCCACACGACCGCGGAGCTGGTGGAGCTGCGCGATCCCGAACCGGTCGGCATCGAGGATCACCATCACCGTCGCGTTGGGCACGTCGACGCCCACCTCGATCACCGTGGTGGCGACGAGCAC
>DATEEV010000517.1:0-8513 GCA_035281005.1 Microthrixaceae bacterium
AACACCCTCTTAACCCAGAGAGGATTCGATCGGTGCCCGTCGCGAACGACACGGACCCGGCGAGGGGGCAGGTCGCACGCGTTCTCTATCGGCCGCTTCGGAGTAGGAGCCGCCGCAGGACCGACGGCGCGCCAGTCGCGCTGGGCGTGAAGGCAGCGACGCCGAGGGATTGCGGTTGTCGATGCTGATGCTTCAGTTGAGGGCGACGAGGTGCAGGTGGCCGACGGGACCGGCGTCGGTCTGTGGACACGCTGTAGCCCCGACCTCAAGGAGACGACGCGACCCCTCAGTCGGCTATACATGTGTGCCACAAGGGGATTCGAGGGGGGACGCAATGAAGCGGTGGGCTCTTGCTGTATTGGCGGTGGTGGTGGTGCTCGGGGCCGCGTGCACGACCTCGAGTGGAGTGCCGATCGGCGGTGCCGGAATTCCCGAGAGGCCCGCCACGGACCTGAGCGGTTGGGTCCGCGTCGCGACGGTCAGTGACGCCGTATTGTCTCCTGAGAGACAGCGGCGACAGGAGGACACATCACCGAGCGGGCGGTACATCGCGTTCGCGACCGACGACGCGATCCCGCCCGACGCCGACCCGAACCCCTCGGCGCCCGATCTCTACCTGCTCGACACCGACACCGACACCTACCACCACGTCCCTTCCCTGGGGGAAGTCAACGTGCCGTTCGACGTCCGCGACGACGGGACGCTGCTGGTGGGTTACCGGCTGACCCAAAGCAGTCCGACGAACTTCGCCCTCTTCACCGTCGGGGGGGGCGTCGTTCCACTGGCTCTGCCCGCGAGCGTCGCGAATTGCCTCGCCTGGAGCCTCCCGCCGACCGGCGGCATCGACATCGGGTGCTCGACCGAGGTCGCGACCAACCGGTACCCCGGCCTGTATCACTGGGAGATCGGCGACGCCTCCGCGACGCCGGTCGCCGTGGCCGGCGTGCTGGACGGCTTCTGGGCCAGTGTCTCGGCCAACCGGCGCTACGTCGCGTTGAAGTTCCTCTCCGGCTCCGGCGACGGCGGCCGCCGCGTGTGGGACCGCGTCGCCAACGCCTTCCTCCCCCACGACTTCGTCCCCAGTTTCTCCTTGTTGCCCATCAGCGCCACGAACATCACGGCGGACAACTCACTGTTCAGCGAGGAAACGGTCGGCAACGACGGACGCCTTCTGGTCACGAGGTCGGTGTGGGCGACAGTGCTGCAGAGCTATCAATCCGGGCGGTGGGACCCCCACGACGGCAGTGTCGAATTCTTCGCCGGCTTCCCACCAATGTCGGTCGCGAGGGACTTCGGACTCCTGTCCAACTACTTCGAGTACACCGACTGGAGCGGGGAGATCGGCCGCAACTACGTCGTCGAGGGACGACCCCCGAGGGTCAGCACCATCCTCGGCGACTTCTCCGACCCGACCGCGAGGTGGCGACTTCCCGTGGGCAGTTGGGTCCGCCACGTCG
This sequence comes from Microthrixaceae bacterium, assembly GCA_035281005.1. Taxonomy (GTDB): domain Bacteria; phylum Actinomycetota; class Acidimicrobiia; order Acidimicrobiales; family Microtrichaceae; genus DATEEV01. The sequence goes on from DATEEV010000517.1 coordinate 1,458, forward strand.
GTGCCGATGGCACGCTCGTGATCACCTCGGCGGCCACAGTGAACGCAGACGACCCGTCTCCCGGACCCGCCATCTACGTCCGCCAGGGCCCACTTCCCTGACACCAGAGCCGGGACTTCCGGATCACGAACGACGCCGAAGCGTCCCCGAGTGCCGTAGGGGACGCGTCGATCGCCGCGGGGCGAGACCGTCACGCCGATCCGACGCAGCGCTCTCACTGTGCATCAAGCGGGCCCGCACGGTCGCTAGGCGAGTCGTCGAGCCAGTTCGAGTCGCGCCTCGGTGAGCCAGTCGAGATCCCGATCCGGCACGGGCACGTCAATCCCGTAGAGCCGCGTCGCGTTCCCGCCCAGGATCTGCTGCTTGAGGGCGGCCGTGAGCGCGGGGTAGCCGAAGCGCTCCTGCATCCACTCGGGGATCGTGAAGGCGCGGAACGCGTCGATGAGCGGCTGAGGTGGGCCGTACCAGACCGAATCGGTCCCCCACACGATCCGCTCGGGCCCTACGCAGTCGAGGAGCTTGCCGAGCACGTGCGCGGCCTCGACCGGCCGGCGCAGGACCAGGTACCAGGTCGATCCGAGTTCGGCTCACACGTTCGACCCGGGCGCGACGCCCGCGTTGCGCAGGCTCGTCACGAGGCGGCTGACCCGGCGTGCGGGTCACGCGAGTGCTCGACCTCCTCGCCCGTGGGATCGGGGTCGTAGCCCGAGTGGTACACGACGTGCTCTGCATCGTCGAGGAACCACCCCCTTCCGCGGCGCTCGGGCGGGTCCCACAGCGTGCACATCTTCCAGCCGTCGGGGCGGAGCTCGTCGCTCCAACGGGTCATCGCGTCGAGCTCGGAGGGTCCGAGGTTGGGATGCACGATCGTGTGGGTCATGACCCGTCCCGAGCCCGCGTAGCGGTCGACGATCTCACGCCCGGCCGCGATGTCGGTGTTGTCGATGACGTTCTCGCCCTGCGGGCCCGGCGGGGAGGTCAACAGGGCGACCGCGGTCTCGCTGCCCCCGAACACCGCGCCGCCCATGCCGGGGCCGAGAGCAGCTCGGGGTCGATCGACTCCGACCACCGTTCAGGATCGACCATCCGCAGGAACCTGAAGACTGCGGCCGACGCAGCCATCGACGCACGGCTCGGGCGCACCAGGTGCGTCTGCACGTCGACCACCGGGCCGTGGGCCGCGAACTGCTCGTCCGCCGCGGCCCGATCCGTGGCGGCCTCCCCCGTCACGGCGAAAATCCTCCGCCATTCGCCTGGTCGAGCTCGAGTAGCGCCGCCGCGGTGCCGAGGCGGGGCGCCAGGTATGGCTGCTCTCCCATCCCGACCGACGCAGCCGATCTCGGCGCTTTCAGCAGGAGTGCTGCGGTGGCGCGAGCTTCGACGGGACCGGCGGGCAACGGCGTGAACTCATCACTCGACCGGGGGGTGAGGAGTGGGTCCGCACTCCGCATGCTCGCTAACGTGACATGCCTGTCAATCGCAGGGTGCTCTGCGCACATGGCTTGGCGCACAGGACCGGAATCCGCCGGATCAGGGGAGAACGCGTGGCACTCGACGAGCTGAAGGGAACCGAGCTCGGTTCCCAGACCGTCACCATCGAGGAGGGGCCCGTCAGGAAGTTCGCGGCCTCGTTGAAGGACGATCCGGCGCGCTACGTCGAGGGGTCCACCGCACCGGTGACATGGCCGTTCGTCATGCCGTTCTGGGGCGCGGGCCTCGGCGGGGCCGGCAACCTCCCCATGGACAAGCTGCGCGGCGCGGGTCGGATGATCCTCCACGGCGAGCAGGAGTTCGACTACCACCGCCCCGTCCGCATCGGCGAGACGCTGACGGGCACGTCGCGCATCTCCGACGTCTATGAGAAGGACAGCTCGTCGGCGACGATGGAGTTCTACGTGAAGGAGACTTCCTGGGCCGACGCCGACGGCAACCCGGTGGTCGACGAGCGCTTCTCGCTCATCGTTCGCGTCAAGAAGGGTTGAGCGGCCATGGCTGAGGCGCTGGGGTCGGACCCCTACGCCGAGACCGACGACCAGTCGGCCCTACGCGAGCTCGCCCGAGGCGTCGCCGAACGTGAGATCGCGCCGCGAGCGCACGACCACGACGAGTCCGGCGAGCCGCCGCGGCCCCAGGCCAAGGCCATGGCGGCGGCGGACCTGCTGCGGGTCACGATCGGCGAGGAATACGGCGGCCTCGGCTACGGCGACGTCGAGGCGTCGATCGTCCTCGAGGAGATCGCCCGGGCCGACGTGTCGGCCGCGATCTGGTGCCAACTCACGTTCAACGGCCCGCCCCGCGGCATCGAGCACCTCGGCCCGCCCGCGATGCGCGAGCGCTGGTTGCCGGCGGTCGCGAACGGCGAGGCGCTGCTGTCGATCGGCATCACCGAGCCCGATGCCGGCTCGGCGGTGCAGAACATGCGCACCCACCTCGTGGCCGACGGCAGCGGCTGGCGGCTCAACGGCTACAAGAGCTACTCGACCCTCGGTCACGCCGCCGACGGGATCCTGGTGTGGTGCCGGTGGCCAGGCGGCGAGGGAGCCCGCGGGATCGGCGCGGTGGTGGTCGACATGGCCCGGCCCGGCGTGTCGCTGGCGGGCATTCACAAGTCCATGGGCGTGCACGCGGCAACCGAGGCCGAGATCGCCTTCGACGATGTCGAGATCACCCCCGACGACGTATTGATCGCCGGGGACCCGTCCAATGCCGAGGCGTTCAAGATCCTGCTCGCGCACCTGAACCACGAGCGGTGTGGCAACGCCTCGATGTGCATCGGCGCGGCCGGTGGCGCGCTCGAGTACGCGACCCGCTACCTCAACGAACGCATCATCGGCGGCCGCCCACTGGCCGAGCTCCAGGGCCTGCAGTGGAAGCTCGCCGACATGGCGATCGCCCTCGACAGCGCACGGCTCTTGCTGCGCCGCGCCCTCCATCTGGCCGGGCCGGGCGGCACTCCCCCGGCGCTCGAGACCGCGATGGCCAAGACCGCGGGCAACCGCGCCGCGAAGCTCGTGTGCGACGAGGCCATGCAGTTGCTCGGAGGGTACGGCTACAGCCGCGAGTACCCCCTCGAGCGCGCGTACCGCGACATCCGCGGGTTGTGCGTCGGCGCCGGGACGATCGAGGCGCAGCTGAACTACGTGGGGTCGAACGTGGCGCGGGGCCGCACCACCTCCTGGCCCGGCTGGATCCCGCAACGGTTCGAGTGAGCAGTCCCGTCCGCCTGCGACCGACCTGGGCCCACGACGAGCGCGCCGACTACCCGGCACTGGCCGACCAGCCGTCGATCGAGGCGCGCTTCGAGGAGGTCGCGCTGGCGCCCTCGATCGTCGAACGCGTGGTCGTGGTCGACGGCGAGGTCCGGCTGAGCGGCGGCGAGATGCTCGACCGCGTCCGCCGGGTCGCGGGCGGATTGCGCACGCGAGGCGTCCAGCGCGGCGACGTCGTCGCGTTCCAGGTCCCGAGCTGGTGGGAGACCATCGCGCTCTACCGGGCTTGCTGGCGGTTGGGCGCCATCGCCGCGCCGATCCACCACCTGGCCGCCGAGGCCGACGTCACCACCATGCTCGACGCGGTCGAGCCCCGGCTGGTCCTCGCCGCGCCCGACACTCCCGCCGCGGGCCACGACGCGCTCGAGGTGCGCGGCGACGGCGGTTTCGAAGGCCTGCTCGAGTGTCAGCCCGTCAAGACGATCGACGCGTCGCCCGGCGACTTGTCCGTCGTGTTGTTCACCTCCGGCTCGACCGGCGGACCGAAAGGGGTCCTCCACACGCACCGCGCCCTCGCCTACAAGGCGTCGAGCCTGCTCGGGGTCCACGGCATCGACGAGCACGACACCGTGTTGATGCCGGCACCGATGGCCCACATCTCGGGCCTGTCCAACGCGGTGATGCTGCCCGGATCGGGCGGGCTCACTTCCGTGCTCATGGACCGTTGGGTGCCCGAGCGCGCGGTCGATCTCGTCCGCGATGAGGGCGTCACGTTCATGATGGGACCACCGACCTTCTTCCAGACGATGATGGCCACGGCGAACTTCACGCCCGAGGCGATGGCCACGCTGCGGCTCATCTCGTGTGGCGGTGCCGGTGTGACCGCCGCATTCGTGGCCGAGGCGTCCGAGCGATTCGGAGCGGTCGTGAAGCGTACCTACGGATCGACCGAGGCGCCGGTGGTGACCACCTGGCATGCGGGCGACCCGCCCGAGCACGCGGGCGACTGCGACGGCCGCGCCGCGGGTGCGATCCGGATGCGGACCGTCGACCCCGCGACCGGTGCCGATGTCGCGGGCGGCGAGCCGGGCGAGCTGTGGCTGCGCGGTCCCGAGCTCTTCGTCGGCTACACCGACCCGGGCCGCACGGCCGACGCGGTCGTCGGTGATTGGTTCCGCACCGGCGACCTGGCCACGATCGACCGCGACGGTTGGTTGCGCATCGTGGGGCGCATCAAGGACATCATCATCCGCGGCGGCGAGAACATCTCCGCCGCGGAGGTCGAAGGGGTCCTCGAGGCTCACGCCGCGGTGCGCCAAGCGGTGGCGGTCGGCTATCCCGACGATCGGCTGGGCGAGCGGGTGTGCGCCTTCGTCGTGCTCGCCGACGGCGACGGGTTCGACCTCGACGAGTGCCGACAGTGGTTCGAGGCGCGGGGCATCACCAAGTTCAAGTGGCCGGAACGGGTCGAGGTCGTCGACGAGATGCCGGTGCTCGCCTCGTCCGGCAAGGCAGACCGCGCCGCGCTCCGTCGGTCTCTCGCGGCCGGTCACTGACCGCCGAGTACACCTAGCCCCGGAGGAACACGCCGGTCGGGTCCCACCGACGCAGCGCGACGACCTCGTCAGTGGCGACGGGCGCCATTTCCTCGACGTGGTCGGCGACCACCAGCTCCCACCCGCACGCAGCGCGGACCCGCTCGACGCGCGCCTCGATCGTGTCGTCGCCGGCGGCGACGGCGACCAGCAGGAACCGGCCGTCAGGCCCTTTGGCGAAGACCCCCAGGTCGGTGACGAGTCGCGACACCAGCGATCCCGGGGAGGTCACATAGGGCACCGTCTCGACGGTCCGTCTCGGCGTGAGCGTGGTCATGACCACCACCTCGTCGGCGGCCGAGGCCACGTCGTTGCCGCCTCCCGAACCGACCAGGAAGGCGCGACCGGGGATCTCGGTCGAGTCGATGTTGCCCTCCACGTCGACGATGGCCGCGCCGAGGCAGGCGATGGTCGTCGTGACCGGGCTCGGGATCACCTCGCCCAGGACCTGCTCGGAGTCGGCGAGCATCGTGGCCGACGGGAAGGCCCGGTGGTTGAACACGTAGGGGTCGGCGGGAGTCGGCTCGTAGCCCCACAGCCCGAGCTCGGCGGTGAGCACGCAGGTCGAGCCGCGTTCGGCCGCGAGGCGGGCGCCGTACCAGGTGGCGAGGTTCGCCACCCCGGCCCCCGCGAGCACACCGTCGGCGCCGATCTCGACGATGCGGTCGGCGAGTACCCGCGCCCCGTGGACCGCGGCTCGCTCCCAGTCGTTCGCGGGCGCCGTCTCGTCCACCGGGTTCGCCGCTTCGTCGTCGCGCCACGAGTCGACCGCCGAGCGAGCCCGGAGCGTTTCGATCCGCTCGGCGCCGAGCCGGTCGAGGTAGTCGTCGTGGTCGGTGGGGCCGAGGACCCACTGGTCGATCCAGTCGTCGAAGCGGTCACCCCGCGACGCGTCACGCACCTCGCTCCAGAACGCCAGGTCCTCGGCGTAGGGCTCGGCGGGCGTGAACCGGCCGTAGAACCCACCGGGGTGGGCGCCGAGCGGGCAGTGAGCGACGGCGAGCACCCGATGGGCGGGGACCTTCACCAGGTGCGCCCACGGGCGGATGTCGTCGACGACGTGTTCGACGGTGGCGATCACCCCACGTCGCGCCGCGAGGCAACCCCACACGCCTTCCAGCAACGGGGGGTGGAACGCGAGGTTCCCCTCCCGGTCGCTCACCGCGGCGTGGACGAGGGCCACGTCCGGTGCGAACGCCTCGACCAATCCGACCCGGCCGAACGGCGTGTCGACCTCGGCGAAGCCCTCGTTCTCCGCCATCGACGACCCGGCGAGCGATCGGGTCGTGAGGGCCGGGAGACCTCGGGCCGCGGCCTCGAGGCGCTGTAGGAACGTGAGGAACGACCAGTGCTCGACCTCGACGGCCCCCGAGAGGTAGGCCTCGCTGAAGACCGGATTCGGGGTGAAGTTGGGGAAGACGTCCCCGGAATACCCCGTGACCACCTTGTTGACCAGTCCGCCCCGGAAGAACAGCGTCCCGAGCGACGACAGGCTGAGCATCACCAGCGTCCACCCCGGCTCACGGCCCCACCACTGCCGCACCAGCTCGCGCGACGCCGCCGTCCACCGGGTGTGCCCGGTCACGACGTGGACGGCGTCACCCTCGCGGACGTGGCCGACCGCGTCGGCCAGCGGAACGATCTTGTCGCGAGGCCCGATCCCGGCTCCGGAAGACACGGGGGCCGACCCTAACTTCTCGACTCGCGCAGGATGACATGAGCGTTAGTGTGCGCCCCGGTTCCATCGCGGCGAAGGGGGTGCTGGTGAAGGGCTTTCCGCTGCACGCTTCACGGCGGCCCGATGCAGTCGCGGTCATCTGCGAGACCGAGTCGATCACGTACGGCGAGCTCGACGAACGCTCGTCGCGACTGGCGCAGGTGCTTCGAGACACCGGCGCCGTCGCCGGTGATCGGATCGGCGTCATGCTGCCGAACTCGATCGAGTTCATCGAGTGCCTCGCGGCCACTTCGAAGCTCGAGACCGCGTCGCTGACGATCAACTGGCACCTTCGATCCGACGAGCTGAGCTGGATCCTCGCCGACTCCGATGTGCGAGCGCTGGTGACCCACCGCGACCTCGCCGACGTGGTCGAGCAGGCGGCGACGGTGCACGACTGCGCGGTGGTGTGGATCGGCGACGACTACGAGGAACGCCTCGCCGCCGCTCCCTCGGATCCCGTCGAGTACCGGTGGCCCTCGTCGTGGCCCGTGATCTACACGTCCGGCACCACCGGACGTCCGAAGGGGGTCGT
>DATEEV010000518.1:0-2260 GCA_035281005.1 Microthrixaceae bacterium
CGGTTCGTGTCGGTCGGCGCCATCGAGCCGCAGTTCTGGCGCAACCTGTGCGGCCTGCTCGGTCTCGAGCGCTATGCCGACGCGCAGACCGACGACGGCCGACAGGACGAGATCCGCGACGCGATGGGCGAGGTGTTCGCCACCAAGCCCCGCGACGAATGGGTCGCGGTGCTCGGCCCCGCCGACACCTGCGTCGCCGCGGTGCAGACCGTCGCCGAGGCGGTCGACGACGAGCAGTACGTGGCGCGTGGCGCGATCACCGACGCCGTGCACGTCACCGAGGGACCGTTCCGTCAGACCGCGCCGATCTGGGCCGGCACCGTCGCCCCGGATGCGCCGTACGAGATCCGCGACGGCGCGGTCACCGACACGGCCTCACTGCTGGCCGACGCCGGCCTCGAGCCGAGCGTGGTCGCCGCACTGATCGACGAAGGGGTGATCGCATGACCGGTGTCGCCGACGTACCTGCCGACATCGAGGCGTTGATCGGTCAGCCCCAGTACGAGCAGACCGCCGACTTCGACGTCGAGCGCGCCTACACCTACAACACCTGCGCGGCCACCGAGAACGCCAACCCGATCTTCTGGGACGACGCGGTCGCGGAGGAGATCACCGGTGGCCCCATCGCACCGCCGACCACGCTGTCGCTGTGGATGCGGCCCCACTACTGGCAGCCCGGCGCGGCCGGCGAGCAGGTCGCGCTGAAGGTGCACTTCGACCTCAAGGAGGCCTTCGGGCTCCCCGAGGCCGTGATGACCGACAACACCCTCATCCTCCACGACCCGGTCCGGCCCGGTGATCGCATCAGCCACCGGCAGGTGCTGCGATCGGTGAGCGAGCCGAAGACCACCAAGCTCGGCACCGGCCGCTTCTGGGTGATCGACATCGAGTACCACAACCAGCACGGCGAGTTGGTCGGTGTCGAGTCGTACACCGGCTTTGGCTACCAGCGGGAGGGCGCATGACGACGAGTCGTACACCTCCTCGATGCGGCTACCAGCGGGAGGGTGCGTGATGAGCGTGCTCCTGCCCTCCAAGCTCATGGACGCGATCGCCGTCGGCGACGCACTCCCCGAGCTCGCGGTCGACGTCACACCGACCACGGTCGTGCTGGGCGCGCTCGCCTCGCGCGATTGGCGGCCGATGCACCACGACTACAAGTTCGCCACGGAGCGCAACGGCGTGGCCGATATCTTCCTGAACACGCCGAACCAGGCCGCCTGGTTCGAGCGGTACGTGACCGACTGGACCGGCCCGCACGGTCGCCTCGGTCGCATGACGTTCCGCATGCGCGATTCGGTGTTCCCCGGCGACCGCATGGTGTTCACCGCCGCGGTCACGGCGACCGAGACCGACGACGCCGGCTGCGGCTGGGCGTCGCTCGACGTGACGCTCACCGTCGACGACCGGATCTGTTCCACGTGTGCCGTGCGCGTCGCGGTGCCGACCACCCCTGACGACAACCCCTGGGCCCGTCGCGGCCCCGACTGGAAGCCCTGATCATGCTTGACCTCGACTTCAACGAAGAGCAGGAGATGCTGCGCGAGATGGTGCGCGGCCTGCTGAGCCAGCTGTCCTCGAACGACGTCGTCCGTGCCATGGAGGACGACCCGGTCGGCTATCCGACCGATCTGTGGGCGCAGCTCGGCGAGCTCGGCCTGCTCGGGCTGTTACTGCCCGAGGAGTACGGCGGGTCGGCGTCGACCATGGTCGAGGGCGTCGTGCTCTACGAGGAGCTCGGTCGGGCGCTCGCCCCGACGCCGCACTACGTGAGCTGCGTGCTTTCGGCCGGAGCGCTGCTCCGCGCCGGGTCCGACGCTCAGAAGTCCGAGTGGCTCTCGCCGATCGTGGCCGGCGAGAAGATCCTCACCCCTGCCTGGGTCGAGCCCGACAACGGCTTCGGGCCTCGGGGTGTGCAGGTGCGTGCCGTCTCCGAGGGCGACGCCTTCACGATCACCGGCACCAAGTACCACGTGGCCTATGCCTCCTCCGCGGCACGTCTCATCGTGCTCGCTCGCACCGGGGACGCCGAGGAAGCCATCGACCTGTTCCTCGTCGACCCGACGGCGGACGGTGTGACGCTCACCCAGAAGACGACGATCAGCTCCGACACCCAGTACCGCGTCGACCTCGACGGAGTCCGGGTCACGGCTGCCGACCGCATCGGTGAGGCGGGCACCGGTTGGGCGACCTGGCAGAAGGTGATGGAGGACGGGATGATCCTCGCCGCGGCCCAGGCGAACGGCGGCGCCGAGTACGC
>DATEEV010000519.1:0-2693 GCA_035281005.1 Microthrixaceae bacterium
CCTTCGATCGGGCCGTACTTGGTGTTGTAGTTGACGTCGACCTTCTGGTGGCGGGTCAGGCCGGAGAACTCGGCGTACGCGATCGTGCCGGGCGCGGTCGTGCCGTGCACGAACTGGAAGTGAGCGCCGTCGACTGCGTTCTCGGCGATCTCCTGCCAAGCGGTGCCCACGACGATCTCGTCCATCGCGTCGAACTCCCGGTCTCCGACGACCTCGAGCTCGGGCACCTCCCACAGCGGCTCGACCGCGGGGTCGGGGTGGTACCAGAACATCACCATGTGGTTGCGCTCGAGCGTAGGGAACGAGCGCACGCGGGCCTTCGCGTTGGTGCGCTCGGCGTAGGGGATGTCGACGTTGGCGCCCGTGCCGTCATAGGCCCAGTGGTGGAACGGGCAGACGATGCGGTCCCCGTCGACGCAGCCGCCCGCCGCGAGGTGGGCGCCGAGGTGGGGGCAGTAGGCATCCATGACATGGGGGGTGCCGTCGGCCTCTCGCCACACCACGAGGTCGCGGCCGACGTAGCGGCGGGAGCTCACCTCGCCGTCGGCGAACTCGGTGGAGTAGCCGGCGCTGTACCAACCGAAAGGGACCGGGAGGTGCCATGACCGGTCACCAGTGGAGATCGAACCATCAGTCATCGCACTGAACCGTAGTTCAGTGAACTGGTCGTTGTCGTGGCGCGCGGCTCGGCCCGGAGTGGTGGTGGTGGCGTGGAAGATTGAACGGATGAGCACGATCGACGAGCTGTTGGACCTGGCCCGCGCGGACGTCGACTCGGGGCGCCTGCCGGCGTGTCAGTTGGCGGTGGCGAAGGATGGCGAGCTCGTCGTGTTCGAGACGTTCGGGGCGGCGACGAACCAGGATCGGTTCTGTGTCTTCTCCGCGACCAAGCCGATCGTGGCCTCGGCGATCTGGCTGCTGCTCGGCGAGGGCAAGCTGGCGCTCAGTGACCTCGTCGCGACGCACATCCCCGAGTTCGCGTCGAACGGCAAGGACGTCGTGACGGTCGAACAGGTCCTGTTGCACACGAGCGGCTTCCCGATGGCACCGATCGCCACGGGCGAGGGCGCGACGCCGGAGGGACGGACTCGACGCTTCGAGCAGTGGCGCCTCGACTGGGAGCCGGGGTCGCGGTTCGAGTACCACCCAGCGTCCGCGCACTACGTGCTGATCGAGTTGATCGAGCGTCTCGAGGGCCGCGACTTCCGGGACGTGATCGAGGACCGGGTCTGTCGGCCCCTCGGTCTGCCACGGTTGTTGGGCCTGCCGCCCGATGACCAGGGCCACATCGCTCGCTGCGTGCTGCTCGGCGCTGCCGCCGAGGCCACCACGATGGCGGGCCTCACGAACCCCGAGGAGATAGCGGCGGGCAACCCGGGTGGGGGCGGGATCATGACCGCGGCGTCGCTCACGCTGTTCTACCAAGGGGTGCTCCACAACCCCGGCGGGCTGTGGGATGCGGATGTATGGAAGGACGCGACGTCGAATATCCGCTGCACGCTGGAAGAGCCGCTGTTCGGCATCCCGGCCAACCGCTCGATCGGACTGGTCATCGCCGGCGACGACGGTCGACACTTCATGCGCTACGGCGGGTTCGGGCCGTCGAGCTCACCGGCGTCGTTCGGTCACGCCGGCGCGTTCATGCAGATCGGGTGGGCCGATCCGGCGACCGGCATCTCCTTCGCCTACTGCCACAACGGGCTCTACGACGACATGATGCCCGACGGAGTTCGCGGCGTGGCGCTGTCCGACCTCGCCGCGTCACTCGAGTTGTGAGCGTGGTTCTACGACCGGACAGCCAAAGGCGCGCTCGTTGTCACAATGTGGCGTCAGCCGCCACGTTTGACCGCCAGAACGTGAGGCGCAGCTCAGCGCTTCTCGATGGTGATGCCCGACGCTTCGGCGTCCCACGTCGCGTCGGTGACGCCCTGCTCGCGCAGCTCGGTCTTGAGGACCTTGCCCATGTCGCTGCGGGGAAGGTCGTCGCGGAACTCCAGATAGCGGGGGAGCGCGAAATACGGCACCTCGTCGATCGACCAGCGATACAGCTCCTCCGCCTCGAGGGTCATCCCGGCCCGGACGATGACGGTCGCCTTGATGTCGTCCTCCATCAACGGGCTCGGCACCGCGTGGATCGCCACCTCGGCGATCGCGGGGTGGCGCGCGTACACCGCCTCGAGCTCGTGCGCCGACACGTTCTCGCCACGTCGGCGCAGGTAGTCGGCCTTGCGGTCCATGAAGAACAGGAACCCGTCCTCGTCGAAGCGCCCCAGGTCGCCGGTGTGGAACCACAGGTTCCGCATGCACTCGAGGGTGGCGTCGGGCCGGCCCCAGTAGCCGTCGAACATGGTGTTGGCCTTCTTCGGCCGGCCGACGATCTCGCCCTTGGTCTCGGGCGGCACCTCGTTGTCGTCGTCGTCGAAGATGCGCACGTCCCAGAAGTCGTCGTTGATGATGCCCGCGGCGCCCGGCTTGTTCTCTCGCCCCGGCGGCATCCACGTGAGCAGGCTGGCCTCGGTCGCGCCGTAACCGGCGTCGTGGGGGCTGATGCCGAACCGCTCGATGCACCGCTCGCGCAGCGCCGGCGTGATCGGCACTCCGGAGATGAAGCGCAGCGTCGTGTTGGCCTCGGGCGCACCCGACCGGGGCATCTCGGGTCGGTCCGGGTCATCCGCGAGCAGCGACACCATCGA
>DATEEV010000520.1:0-4934 GCA_035281005.1 Microthrixaceae bacterium
GCACGAACTGCTGGCCGAGCTCGCTCGGCGCGACCATCGCCTCGACGAGGCGTTCCGCCACCTCCAGACGACCCGCTGCCTCGAGGACGAGTTCCGCGCCCGCGCCGGCGCCCTCGCCGAGGACCGCGTTCCGCTGCTCGCGGCGGTGGATGGGCGTGGCGGGGCCGACGGTGTCGACGAGGCCGACCGGCTGGTCGTCGTGCTCGAGGATCGCGAAGTCGTGATCGAGGGTGGCAGAGCCGTGATCGAGGGTGGCGGAGCCGTGCTCGACGATGGACAGGTCGTGCTCGAACGGCGCGTCGAGTCGCTCGAGAGCAACCTCGACGAGCGGACCCGCGAGCTCGAGCAGGCACTGATCGACCTCCGTGATCTGGCGGACCGATCGCAGCTCGACCCCCTCACCGGCCTCGCCAGCCGGCAGCACCTCACCGACGTGTTGAACGAGCTCATCGGCGCGCCGTCGCCGGGCGCGGTGATCGCGATCGATCTCGATCGGTTCGGTCGGATCAACGAGACATTGGGCCACGAAGCCGGCGACACGGTGCTGGCAGAGGTAGCGCAGCGGCTCCGTCGTTCGGTGCGGCCACGCGACACGTTGGCTCGTTGGGGTGGCGACGAGTTCATGGTGCTGCTGCCCGGTCTGCGCGACCTCGCGGCGGCGACCGCAGCGGCCGAGGTCGTGCGCACCGCGATCACGGCGACGTTGCGCATCGGCGACGACGAGATCGTGCCGTCCGCCAGCATCGGTGTCGCGGTCGCGGGCGACTCGATGGCGGACCCCGCGGCGCTGCTGCGTGCGGCGGACACCGCGCTCGAGCGGGCCAAGGCCCTCGGCAAGGGCCGCGTCGAGGTCTTCGGCGACGAGCTCGCCGATGACGCGCGTCGCCGCTTCGACACCGAAGCAGCGTTGCGCCACGCGCTCGATCACGGCGGCTTCGAGCTCCACTTCCAGCCGGTGCACCCCAACCGTCCCGACGAGCCCCTCGCGGCCGAGGCGCTGTTGCGGATGAGCGATCCTCGGACCGGTGGCCTGCTCAGCCCGGGGTCGTTCCTCGACGTCGCCGAGGAGACGGGCCTGGCGCGGCCGATCGGCGACTGGGTGCTCGATGCTGCGTGTGCCGCGGCCGGCACCTGGGCCCGAACCGGTGTGCCGTTCCATCTGGCGGTGAACGTGTCGGCGTCACAGCTCGACCCCGCGTTCCCCGACCTGGTGGCGGCGACCCTCGCCCGCCACGGTGTCGAGGCGTCGATTCTGGTGATCGAGCTCACCGAGCACTCGTTGCTCGAGGCCGACGACGCCCAGGTCGCCGCCTTGGTCGATCTGCGCTCGACCGGTGTGCGCATCGCCCTCGATGACTTCGGCACCGCCTACTCGTCGCTGTCTCACCTTCGCCGGTTCCCCGTCGACATCGTGAAGATCGACCAGAGCTTCGTGGCCGGGATCTGTCGCAACGAACGCGACCACGCGATCGTTCGTGCCGTGGTCGACCTCGCCCAGACGTTCCACTTCCAGGTCATCGCCGAGGGTGTCGAGACCACCGAGCAGCTCGATCAGCAACGGCGACTCGGCTGCGACGGCGCGCAGGGCTTCCTGATCGGCCGGCCGAAGCCCGCAGCCGCGTTCGCCGAACTGCTCTCGACGCGGTTCATGTTCGAGGCGCTCTCGGCCCGCTCCGCCTGAGCGGGAGCGTGACGCGCCTCGTCAGGATCTGACGCGTCTCATGCCCTGAACCTGGCGATGAGCTCGGCCTGCCGGTCGAGCTCGGGCAGCACCTCGTCGCGCCCCGCGCCCGGAACGCGCATCACGACCTCGGTGACGCCGATGCGCTCGAAGTGCTCGAGCTTGCCGGGCGTCGGCAGCGACCCGAACGGCACGATCTCGAAGCCGGCCGGATCGCGGCCGGCTTCTGTCAGCGCGGCATGGAAGGCGGGGATGGCCTCGGTCAGACCCGCGCCGCCGATCGGGATCCACCCGTCGCCGTACTCCGCGATGTGGGCGAACATCTTCGGGCCCGCGCCGCCGCCGATGAGCAGTGGCACCGGGACCTCGGGCTTCGGCCACGACCAGCTCTCGGTGAACGACACGAAGGTGCCGTCGAACGAGGCGACCTCGTCGCGCCACAACGCCTGCATCGCCAGGACGTGCTCACGCGAGTGGGCGCGACGCGTGCGGTAGTCGATGCCGTGGTTCTCCATCTCGTCGGCGTTCCAACCGAATCCGACGCCACAACAGAAGCGGCCGCCGGAGAGGTTCTGGAGGGTGGCGATCGCCTTGGCGGTCACGATCGGTTCGCGTTGGGCCGGCAGCATCACGCCGGTGCCGAGGCGGATGCGCTCGGTGCGCGCCGCGGCGGCGGCGAGCACGACCAGCGGGTCGAGCGTGCGGCGGTACTCGTCGGCGAGGATGTCACCGCCCGTCGGCGGCGGGGTGCGCCGCGACGTGGGGATGTGGGTGTGCTCGGGGATGTAGAGCGAATCGAGGCCCCGCGCCTCGACCTCGACCGCGAGGTCCGCGGGGCTCATCGCCCGATCGGTCCCGAAGATCGTCACCCCGAATCGCACGGCCGCCGACATTAACGCCGGGTCGAATCTGACACCCCGTCAGGTCCGCCGCGAGAATGCTCGGCATGGCAGGCATTTGTGAGGGACGGGTCGTCATCGTCACGGGCGCGGGTCGCGGCATCGGCCGCGGGCACGCCCTCGAGTTCGCGGCGCAGGGCGCCAAGGTGGTGGTCAACGACCTCGGCGTGGCGCCCGACGGCAGCGATCCGTCGGCCACCCCCGCGCAGGGGGTCGTGGACGAGATCGTCACTGCCGGCGGTGAGGCGGTCGCGTCGCGCCACGACGTCGCCGACTGGGATGCGGCGGCCGAGATGGTGCAGCTCGCGGTGGACTCGTTCGGCGGCCTCGACGTCGTGGTCAACAACGCGGGGATCCTGCGCGACCGGATGTTCGTGAATTCCGAGCAGTCGGAGTGGGAGGCGGTGCTGCGAGTCCACGTGCTCGGCCATGCGGCGCCCGCCCGTCATGCCGCGTCGTACTGGCGGACGCGCTCCAAGGCCGGAGATCCCGTCGACGGCCGCATCGTGAACACCTCGTCGGGCGCCGGGCTCATGGGCTCGGTCGCCCAGGCCGCGTACTCGGCCGCCAAGGGCGCCATCGCGAGCCTCACCCTGGTGCAGGCCGCCGAGCTCGGACGGATCGGTGTCACCTCCAACGCGATCGCTCCCGCGGCGCGCACCCGCATGACCGAGGAGGCCTTCGCCGCCACGATGGGCAAGCCCGAGGAGGGCGCCTTCGACGCGATGGCTCCCGAGAACGTCGCGCCCCTCGTGGTCTGGCTCGGCTCGGCGGCGTCGGCCGGCGTCACCGGTCGGGTCTTCGAGGTGGAGGGCGGCATCATCGGCCTGGCCGACGGCTACCGGCACGGCCCGCGCGTCGACAAGGGCGAGCGCTGGGACCCGGCCGAGGTGGGAGCGGTCGTCGCCGACCTGCTGCGCGAGGCCGAGACGCCGACGCCGGTCTACGGCGCCTGACCGGAGCCGGCCGACTCGCTCGGGTCAGGCTTAGCCTCGCGCGATGACGTCCCTCCCTGTGACGGGCTTGCCGATCTCGGCTGAGGTGCTGGGCACGTGCCATCACGACTGTCCCGACTCGTGCGGATGGATCGCGACGGTCGACGACGGCGTCGTCACGAGGTTGCGGGGCAACCCCTCGCATCCGTACTCGCGCGGCGAGCTCTGCCCGAAGGTGAACCGCTTCGTCGACCGCGTCTACAGCCCCGAGCGGATCCTCACGCCACTCCTGCGCACCGGCGACAAGGGCGCCGGGGACTTCCGACCCGCCTCGTGGGACGAGGCGCTGGCCCTGATCTCGACGAGGATCCGCGAGGCCATCGGACGCCACGGCGGCGAGACCGTCTACCCCTGGTGGGACGCGGGCAACCAGAGCTCGCTCAGCATCGGTTCGCTCCACCGCCGGTTCCTCTCCCGCCTCGGTTCGTCGCGGCTGACCGGCTCGCTGTGCGGTGACTCGGCCCGGGAGGGCGTCGCGGCGACCTACGGCTCGGGCCGCGGGATGGACCCGCTCGACGTCCGCAACAGCCGGCTGATCCTGTTGTGGGGGACCAACACGCGCCTGACGAACCGTCACCTGTGGCCGTTCGTGGAAGAGGCCCGGGCGAACGGGGCGCGCGTCGTGGTCATCGACCCGATCAGTACGATCACCGCGGAGTCGGCCGACCTCCACCTGCAGCCACTGCCGGGCACCGACGTGGCCCTGATGCTGTCGATGATGCACGTGCTGGTGCGCGACGACCTGATCGACCACGACTACCTCGACCGTCACACCGTCGGCTTCGAACAGCTCGCGGAACGGGTCGCGGGATGGCCTCCCGACCGCGGCGCGGACCTCTGTGGGGTCGCGGCCGACGAGATCGAGCGGCTCGCGTTGGACTACGGCTCGACCCGTCCGGTCGCGATCCGCACGTTGATCGGCGCCGAGCACCGCGAGCACGGGGCGATGATCTTCCGGACCATGGCGTGCCTGCCGTTGCTCGTGGGAGCGTGGCGCGACCTCGGCGGAGGCCTGTGCCGATCGGTCGGCACCTGGACCCGCCAGGCCATCGACGCCGCCGCCCTCGCCGGGCCGAACCTCGGCGCGTCGCAGTCCCGACGGGGCCTCAACATGAACCACCTCGGTCGGCATCTCACCGACGCCGATCTCGACCCGCCGGTGACCGTCCTGCTGGCGTGGAACGGCAACCCACTCGTCTCGACGCCCAACGCCGAGTTGATCCGTCGCGGCCTCGAGCGCGACGACCTCTTCACCGTGGTCCACGAGCAGTTCATGACCGACACCGCCCGTTACGCGGATGTCGTGCTGCCGGCGACCACCCAGCTCGAACAGCTCGACGTGGTGCCGTCGTGGGGCAG
>DATEEV010000521.1:0-5760 GCA_035281005.1 Microthrixaceae bacterium
TCGAGCTCGTCGCGGCGGAACGCCTCCTGCTCCGCGGTGCCCTGCACCTCGACGAGTCGTCCGTCGCCGCGCATCACCACGTTCATGTCCACCTCGGCGCGGCTGTCCTCCTCGTAGGGAAGGTCGAGGCGGCACTCACCCTCGATGATCCCGACCGACACCGCGGCGAGATGGTCGACGACGGGGTGCATCGGCAACAGCCCGGCCCGGACCTGGCGGCTGAGCGCGTCGTGGAGCGCGACCCACGCGCCCGAGATCGACGCGGTGCGTGTGCCACCGTCGGCCTGGAGGACGTCACAGTCGATCAACACCTGTCGTTCGCCGAGCGCGACCATGTCGGTCACCGATCGCAGCGCACGGCCGATGAGCCGTTCGATCTCGTGGGTGCGCCCCTTCGGGCCTCGACGCTCACGGCCGACCCGATCGGGCGACGAACCGGGCAGCATCGAGTACTCGGCCGTCACCCACCCCTTGCCCGAGCCCTTCATCCACCGCGGCACGTCCGGATCGACCATCGCGGTGCACAGGACCTTGGTGCGCCCGAAGTTGACCATGACCGAGCCGTCGGCGAACTCGGTGTAGTCGCGCTCGATGGTGATGGGACGCATCTCGTCGGCAGCGCGGCCGTCGGTTCTCATGTCGGACGCCTCGTTCTCTACGCTCAGGGCCGGAACGTCGCGCCCGGGGTGGCGACGTCGACCGGCGCACCATAGGCCTCGGTCCCCTCACGCCGATACTCCTCGACGACGCCACCGGGCACGAGGTGGGTCAGCACGAGCGACCCGACACCTGACGATCGGCCGATCTCGCCCGCCTCGGTCGCGCTCAGGTGCATCCCCGCGCTGCGATCGCGCTCGTCGTGGAGGTACGTGGCTTCACAGATCGCCAGGTCAATGCCGTCACCGAGCTCGGCAAAGCTCCACCCCGGCCCGGTGTCGGCGCTGTACGCAACGGAGTCATCGCCGTGGTCGAACCGCATGGCCAGGGTCTCGGGCGGGTGCTGAGTGCGCGAGAACCGCACGTCGAGCGGACCGATGCGGAGCTCATGGTCCGAGTGGATCGTGGACCAGCCGAACGCGGCGTTCAGGTTGGCGTGGCACACCACCTCGGCGAGGGTCAGGGTCTCCTCCGTTCCGTAGACGGGAATCCCGCCGGTGCCGAGGACGTAGAGGAGGGCGTTGCGCAGCACCGGCAGCTCCAGCCAGTGGTCCGGATGGCTGTGGCTGAGGACGATGGCGTCGAGGTCACGGAGGTCGATGTGTCGTTGCAGCGCCGACAACGACCCCGGGCCGCAGTCGGCGAGCAGGGAGAATCCGTCGGCCTGAACGAGATACCCGCTGCACGCGTTGTCGGCCGCCGCGTAGGTGCCAGAGCACCCCAGGACCGTCACCGCCAAGGACACGGCTGGGACGCTACCCGCCCGTCGGGCAGAATGGAGCGGTTCGGCCTCCCCCTGGCCCGAGTGCTCTCGCACCGGCCGCCGATCGTGTCGCTGCATGACCCTCTCCGCCACCGACCCCGACAGTCCTGCCGACGCGGATGCGCGCTCGCGCCGCGACCGCCGAGCCGCTCGCGAGCGCCGGCACCGCCGCGTGCTGATCGGCGTCGGCCTGCTGTCGGCAGCCGGGCTCGTCGCCGCCGCAGGTTGGGTCGCCACCGGGGGGCCGTTGGCCGAGGAGCCGCCGGTCGCCGTCGCTGATGACGAGTCGAGCGCGCCGTCGGTGCCGAAGGGGCTCATCGGCGTCGGGTCGAGCGCGCCCGAGGGGCCAGCGACCGAGATCGACAACCGGATCTTCGTGGTGGGTGACTCGGTGGTGCAGGCCGCGTCTCAACACCTCGCCACCGAGTTGCCCGACTGGTCGCTGATCGTCGACACCCAGGTGGGCCGCTTCACGGGCGCCGGCGTCGAAGTGGCCACCGACTACGCCGCCGACGACGACATCGGCGACATCGCCGTCGTCGGCCTGGGCAACAATTACCTCGGCGACGAGGCGGAGTTCGCCGCGCAGGTCGAGGAGATGATGACGGCGCTGGCCGGCGTCGACCACGTCCTCTGGCTCACGGTGGCCGAGTACGAGGACGACCAGCACGAGGTGAACGAGGTGTTGCGCGCCGCGCAGGCCCATCACCCCAACCTCGTCCTCGTCGACTGGAACTCGTGGTGGGACTCCGAGCCCGACTTCACTGGCGCGGACCAGCTCCACCTGACCCCCGAGGGGGCCGAGGCCATGGCGGCGCTGATCGGCGACGCCGTCGACGAGGTGGTGTCGGCCGCAAACCTGCGACCGGCTCCCGATCCAAAGGATCCGATCCTGCACAACTTCGATGCGGGGTCGCCAAAGTCGGGCAAGACCTCCAGGTCGTCGAGATCGTCGTCGAAGTCCTCGTCATCGAGATCGTCGAGCGGCTCGAGCTCCGGATCGCAGCGCTCCGGTTCCCCGAGTCGCACCGCGACGAAGAAGTCGACGACCACCGCCGCACCGAAGCCGGCGACGACGAGCCCCCCGGTCGCCGAAGCGCCGGCTCCGACGGTTCCGGCCACCTCCGCACCGGCGACGTCGGCCGCGCCGCCCACCACGAGCCCCGCACCACCCACCTCCGTCACTCCCTGACGCGCGCCGCTCCATCCTCGTCGTTCTGTGCGCGAATTCCGCCCTCTGAGGGCGGGTTCTGCACACAGAACGACCAGCGACCCATCAGTCGAAGAGCACTTGGTCCGCGGCCGCGAGCTCGGGGCCGAGCAGGCGCCCGCCCAGATCCTGGAACCACGCGACGTCGCCGGTGGTGAGGAACGTCGGGGGGGACGGTGGCGTGTCGCGGGCGAGGCCGCGTGAGTCGAGCAGGTGGCGAACCTCGAACGCGGTCTCGTCCGCGGAGGACACGAGCACCACGTCACGGCCCATGACGTCCGCGATCGTGCGAGCCAGATACGGGTAGTGGGTGCAGCCCAGCAACAACGCGTCGATGCCGGCGTCGATGGCCGGGGCGAGCAGCCGGCTGGCCAACACGTGCACCTGCTCACTGTCGGTCTCCCCGCGCTCGACGAATTCGACGAAGCCGGGGCAGGCGAGCGCCACGGACACGACGCCGGGAGCCGCCGCGACCAGCGATTGCTGGTAGGCGCCCGAATCGATCGTGCCGACCGTGCCGATGACCCCCACCCGCCCGTTGCGCGTCGCGGCGCACAATGACCGGACTCCCGGCTCGATGACGCCGACGACGGGGATGTCGTAGCGGTCGGCCAGCTCGTCGAGAGCGGCGGCCGCGGCGGTGTTGCAGGCAACGACGAGGAGCTTGGCCTTGTGCTCGCCGACGAGCTCGTCGGCGATCTGGAGCGCGAAGCGCCGCACCTCGTCCATCGGACGCGGCCCGTACGGGTAACGAGCCGTGTCGCCCAGGTACACGAGCTCCTCGCCGGGCAGCAGGTCCATCACCGCCCGAGCGACGGTGAGGCCGCCGAAGCCCGAGTCGAACATCGCGATCGGGCCGTCGTTCATCGAACGGCCAACCTAACCTCCGGCTAGACCCCCGCCGGCGCTTCCTCGGCGTTGCCCAGGGCGAAGGCCTCGTACTCGTCGGAGGTGTCGGTCCAGTCCTCGAACTGGATGATGCCGAGCTCGGTGAACTTCTGGCGCAGCCAGCCGGGCTTGCCGTTGGTCGCCCCGGCGTCGAGCAGGCCCAGCTTCTTGCAGTTCGGCACGATCTTCGAGAAGAGCATGTGCTGGAACTCGGTCTGCTGCGGCGGCGGGTGCTCCATGACGATCTTGAGGACCTTGCGGTAGTCGACGCCCATCCGGTCCCAGACCTCGAGCATGTAGAAGCGGTTGCGCAGCCGCTCGGCCGCCTCGAACGCGAACTCCTGGCGATAGCGGATCTCCGAGGCCGACATGTCTGCGTAGTAGTCACGCAGGGTCAGCACCCCGAACGCGACGTGGCGGGCCTCGTCGCTCATCACGTAACGGAGCAGCTGCTTGAGCAGCGGCTCGGGCGTGACCATGTGGATGGCACCGAAGGCGGCGAGGGCCAGGCCTTCGATCATGATCTGCATGCCGAGGTAGGTGATGTCCCAATTCGCGTCGCTCATCGTGTCGTCGATCAGCGAGCCGAGGTTCGGGTTCAGCGGGTAGGAGCCGTTGAGCTTGGTGTCGAGGTAGCGGGCGAACACCTCGACGTGACGCGCCTCGTCGACCACCTGGGTCGCGGCGTAGTACTTGGCGTCGATCCAGGGGGTGGTCGCGGTGATGAGCCCGGTGCACATCAGGGCGCCCTGCTCGCCGTGGAGGAACTGGCTGAGCTGCCAGCTCTGCATCTCGATGCCGACCTGCAGCCACTGGTCGTCTGCCCAGTTCTTGAACGGCGATCCGTCGACGTCCTGCAGCTGACGGAATCGGTCGATGGACACCGCCATCAGACCACGTGCGACCTCCTCCTGGTCGACCTCGGTCTCCCACGGCAGGTCGGTCGCGCCGTTCCACTGCGAGACCTTGGCCTTCTCGTAGAGCTTCGACAGCGCGGGCCGGCTGCGCTCGTAGTCCCAGGTGAAGAGCGCGTCGGCGTTGACCTCGACCTCATGGGCGATCTCGTCGACATGGCGCCCTTCGTACGCGGCGATGATCCGGTCGACATCGTTCACATCGGGATCCAACGTCTTCACAGCTGAGTCGGTCATCGCGAGCCCCCCTCGGGATTCGTACGCTGTACAGGTCGGCTGTCGTACACTGTACAGCGGACATGGCTCGAGCGACATCGAATTCTTCTCCGGCGCCGTTGACGCGTGACCGGATCGTCGACGAGGCGATCGCCTTGGTCGACGCCGAGGGCGCCGGTGCGCTGTCGATGCGACGGCTCGCGGCTCGGCTCGGCACGTCCACCATGTCGACCTACCACCACCTGCCCGACAAGCAGGCCCTGCGCGAGGCGATCGCGACCCGGGTGATGGCCGGCCTCGTCGAGCCCGAC
This sequence comes from Microthrixaceae bacterium, assembly GCA_035281005.1. Taxonomy (GTDB): domain Bacteria; phylum Actinomycetota; class Acidimicrobiia; order Acidimicrobiales; family Microtrichaceae; genus DATEEV01. The sequence continues at coordinate 4,960 of DATEEV010000521.1, forward strand.
GCCGACACGCCGTGGGACGACGCCCTCCGTCGGCTCGCCGCATCGTTCAGGTCATTGACCCTGGCCCACCCGGCCGTGTTCCAGCTCCTGCTGAACTCGCCCCGGCCCGCCGCACTTGGCGCGGCGGCCGAGTCGGCGGTGCGCCGGTTGATCGCCGCGGGGTTCAGCACCGATCAGGCGACGCTGATATTCCGGACCTTCATCCGGTACCTGCTCGGGGTCATCGTGATCGAGGCCGACGTGGCACCCGAGGTCGAGCATCGCGAGCACGACGACACGTTCGCCTTCGGGATCGAGACGCTGCTGCGCGGCATCGAACCGCCGAACTGACGGTACGGTCGGCGGCATGAAGGGGCTCCGTGGGTCAGTCCTCCTGGTCGCGCTCGCGTTGCTGGGGGGTTGCACCGACGACGGCGGCGAGAAGGGCCAGAACGGCGGCGCGGACGGTGGCACGACCGCGAGCAGCGACGAGTACCGGGCGACGATCAGCCGGACCACCGACGGCGTGGTCCATGTGCGCGCCGGCGACATGGCGAGCGCAGCGTTCGGCCAGGGCTTCGCCTCGTTCGAGGACCACGGCTGCGACCTCGCCGACCAGCTGCTCAAGGTCAACGGCCAGCGCGCCCGCTGGTTCGGTCCCGGCGAGAACAACGCCAACATCGACTCCGACTTCGCCTGGAAAGCCATCGACATCGTCGGGCGTGCGTCGAAGGACTGGACCGAGGCCGACGGCGAACCACGCGAGTTGGTCGAGGGCTTCGCCGCGGGATGGAACGCGGCACTCGACGATCTCGGCCTCGG
>DATEEV010000522.1:0-7995 GCA_035281005.1 Microthrixaceae bacterium
GCCTTCGACAGCTCCAGTGCCGTCGTGACGTTGAAGTGGAACGCCTTCTCGAACATCTTCGCCGACGTCTCGAGCAGCGGCCGAGGGAACGATCCCCCGACGTTGTTGACGACGATGTCGACGCCACCGAGCTGCTCCACCGCGGCGTCGACCAACGCAGGCAGTGAGTCGAGCTCGGACGCGTCGCCGGGGATCGCGACCGCGCGGCGGCCCAACGCAGTGACCTCGGCCGCCACCGCGTCGAGCTGCTCGGGGGTGCGGGCGGAGATGACCACGTCGGCTCCCGCCTCCGCCAGCGTCAGCGCAGTCGATCGTCCGATGCCGCGACCGGCGCCGGTGATGATCGCGACGCGGTCGGTGACGAGGAAGTGGTCGGTGACGCTCATGGTGCGGGCTCCCGGTCGATCAGGGCGGCAGTCTCGCGCGGGCCGGTCCGGAGGTCGTCGGTCAACCGGCGAGGTGCCGGGCGATGCGTTCGGCCCGGGCGCCGTACCCGCCCCCGAAGAGCACGGCGTGGACCAGCAGCGGGAGCAGCTGGTTGAACGCGAGCCGATCACGCCAGCCCGACGCGAGGGGGTGACGCTCGTCGTACGCGTCGACGATGTCGGAGGTGAGGCCGCCGAACAGGTCCAGCATCGCCAGGTCGACCTCTCGATGCCCCCCGTAGGACGACGGATCGACCAACCAGGGGTGCCCGCCGGCGTCGACGAGCACGTTCCCCGACCACAGGTCACCGTGCAGCCGCGCCGGCGGCTCGGCTGGACCACAGTGCTCGGCCACGTCGTCGAGGAGGCGGTCGAAGGTCGCCGTCGCGTCCGTGTCGATCGCGCCGCGCTCGACCGCCAGGCGGACGAGTGGCTCGAGGCGCCGGGCCCGCAAGAACTCGGGCCAGGTGTCGGTCGGGGTGTTGTCGAGCGGGATCGTGGCGAGGTTGGCGGGCTCGGCCAGGCCGAACCGGCCGGCGGGTGCGAGGTGGAGCCCGGCGAGGTCGGTGCCCAGCTCGGCATCGGTCGTCGGCGTGGATCGACCGTGCTCGATCCACGCCAGCACCAGGTGGGTCTCGTCCCAGGTGAGCGGCTCGGGCACCCGAACCGTCGCGGTCTCTGCCAGCCAGCGCAGCGATGCCGCCTCCGCCTCGAACATGCCGGGCGGCGGGTCCTCGCGCGTCTTGACGAACACGACCCGCCCGTCGCGATCGACCGCGCGGTACGCCCGGCTGATGTCGCCGCCGGAGATCGGCGTCACGTCGGTGAAGCCGCCCAGCGGATCATCGGAGGAGTCGATCATCGGCCGGGGCCCGAGCCGAGGTGGGGGCGGAGGTGCTCGAGCAGGCCGCGGCACGCGGTCTGGCAGATGGCGAACACCTCGGCGAACTCGTCGGCGTCGCCGTAGTACGGATCGGGGACCTCGTCGTCGCCGGCGACGGGGTCGAACGAGCGCAGCAGTGAGATCCGGGCGTCGTCCCACCCGGCCGGTGCCATGCGGCGCAGGTCGGCGAGGTTCGAGTGATCCATCGCGAGGACCAGGTCGAAGCGCTCGAGGTCGGCGGAGGTGCGGACCTGCCAGCCGCGATGGGTCATCTCGATGCCGTGGCGCCGAGCCTCGTCACGGGCGCGGCGGTCGGGGAGGTCGCCCACGTGCCAGCCGCCCGTCCCGGCCGAGTCGCAACGGATCTCGCCGTCGAGGCCCGCGTCCGCGACCAGGGCTGACATGACGGCCTCGGCGGTCGGTGATCGGCAGATGTTGCCGAGGCAGACGAAGAGGAGGTCCACGGGGCCGACCATGAGGCTCAGAGCCAGTGGACGCGCTTGAAGCGGCGGTAGAGCAGGTAGCAGGCGAGGGCCATCAGCGCGAGCACCAACGGGTACGCCCACGGCTCGTCGAGCTCGGGCATGTGGTCGAAGTTCATGCCGTAGATCCCCGCCACCAAGGTCGGCAGGGCCAGCATCGCCGCCCAGGCCGAGATCTTCCGCATGTCCTCGTTCTGGCGGATGGACACCTGGGTCAAATTCGCCGACAGCGCGTGGCCGAGCAGCTCACTGTTCGACTCGACGAGCTGGGTGATGCGATGCGCCAGGTCCGCGAGGTCGCGGAACCACAGCGCCTGTTCGGGCGTCAGTCGGGTGCGGCTCTCGTCCGCGAGTTGGGCGATCGCGTCGGTGAGTGGGCCGATCGCCCGGCGCAGCTCGAGCAGCTCGCGGTTGAGGTAGTAGATGCGCCGCGTCGGCGTGTCGGGCGCGTCGGAGAACACGACCTCCTCCACCTCCTCGATGTCGTCGGTGATGCCGGCCAACACCGTCGGGTAGCCGCGCAGCACCACGTCGATCAGGGCCGCGAGCACCGCCTTCGGTCCGGTGGCCAGGCGCTGTGGATCATCCTCGAGGTGGGCGCGCACGGGGCGGAGGTCGTCGACCTCGCCGAGCCGCACGACGACCACGACCCGATCGTGCACGACCACCGACACCTGGCCGAACTCGACCTCCTCGGGTTCCTCCAGGTAGCGGGCAGTGCGCATGACCAGCTCGAGCGAGTGGTCCTCCACGACCAGGCGTGACCGCTCCTGGTGGTGCACCAGGGTCTCGACCGACCGCGTCGGCATCTCGAACTGCGCGAGCACCTTGCGCACCTCGGCGACAGGCGGGTCGGCGAGGCCGACCCACACCAGGTCCGCCTCCCCGCAATGGGCGTGGGCCTCCTCGATGCTGAGCGTGCCGCCGACCCGACGGCCGTCCCGGTACAGGCCGCAGTCGACGATCACGAGTCGGTCTCGTCCGCGGTGGTGACCGACTCGTGCTCGGCCCAACGGAACACGCCCTTGGCCATGGTCGACCGCTCGGCGCGGTACCGGCGTCCGAACACCGTCGCGCGGGCACGGGCGAGCTCGAGATCGTCCGACGCCTGCGTCGCGAGCTCGACCAGGTGGCCGGCCAGCCGGTGCTCACCGGCGTCGCTCAGCTCGAGGGCGCGGGTTGCGAGCCGTTCGGCTCCTCCCGCGAGTGAGGCCAGCTCGCCGGCCAGCTCGGCGGCGGGGGCCGGCTTGAGGTGCGAGGGATCGCCGTCGTACCAGCCGCCGTAGAGGCGCCAGATGTTGCGGACGACGAACTCGGGCTCGTCGTAGACGGGCCTCAGCCAGGGGCGATCGAGGAGGTGCTCGGGCGCGCGCACCGTGTGGACGATGTCGTCGAGTCGGGCGCCCTCGTTCATCAGGTCGATGGTCTGGGTGAACAGCGACTCGAGCAGGTCGGCGGTCTCGCCCAGCACCTGCTGGCACGTCTCGGCGCCGGCGATCGGCAACCCGTGGCCCGGTAACAACAGCTCGGGCCCGAGCGCCGCCATCTTCCTCAGCGCCGTGGCCCATTCGTCGCAGTAACGCTGCACCTTCTGGGGGTTGCCGCAGTTCGGCGACGCCCAGATGAAGAGGTCGCCGGTGCAGAGCACCTTCTGGGCCTCCCACCACACCCAGGTGCCGTCGTCGGTCTCGCCGCGATCGTGGCGGAGCTCGAGTCGCGCCCCACCTACCGACACCGCCAGCTCGTCGCGATAGGTCTCGTCGGGGTAGCGGTAGTTGCCCGGGAAGATCGGCGCGCCCAGTCGGAACTGCCGCTGATTGACGACCGCGTTGTAGCCCCTGGTCATCTCGTAGCGTCGGAACCGGGCGGGCAGCGCCTCGTGGGCGACCACCCGTGCCGGCGCGGCGTCGGGCTCGGCCTCGAACACGGCGACCGCGTAGATGTGGTCGACGTGGCCGTGGGTGAACACGGCGGTGTGCAACGGGGCGGTGGACCAGCCCCTCAACGCCTCGTGCACGGCCGTGGCGTGCAGGGGCCCCGAGGCATCGACCAGCACCAGGCCCTCGTCGGTCTCGATCGCGGCGACGTTGGCGAAGGCCTCGACGAACGCCAGGTTCGGGCCGACCTCCTCCAGGGTCACCGGACGGCTCATGTCCAGCGGGTGGTGCTCGTCGGTGGACACCTCGCCGGCCAACAGGCGCCGGGAGCGCTCGAGGAGCTCTGCCATCGGCGGAGGATAACCAGTCCTGGTCCCCGTAGAGGGGTGCCTTGTTGAACGGGCGTGGTGTCCCTATCCTGGGTGGTGAAGCGGAGTCCCTGCTGGGGGGCGGTGCGAGGAGACGGCTGTGAAACGCTTGTGGGTAGTGGCTGGGGTCTTGGCGTCGTTCGCTCTCTTCGCGACCCAGGCGGGTGGCCAGGAGGAGCCGACGACCACCATCGAGGAGCCGACGACCACCACCGAGTTCGTCCCGCCGCCAGACGTCACCACGACGACCGAGCCCATCGTCCTGCCCGGTGAGCACATCGACGGCGGCTCGCTGATCCTGGGCGCTCGCTTCGAGAACACGCCGGGCTCTGACTGCCAGGTCGAGGGCTCGCTGGTCGGCCAGCAGATGAACCTGATCCGCCACGAGACCGGCATGATCGGTGCTGTCTACGGCAAGGCCGACCTCGGCGGTGGCCAGCTCGGCCTCGTGATGGTCCAGCTCGGCCCCCTGCCGACCGCGGTGATCGCCTACCGGGCGATGGGCACCTGCAACCAGGACATGGTCGGGATGGGCGGCTTCTCGAGCACCGACACCGGAGCCCGCTTCGAGGGCATCGGCTACGGCCTCTTCCCTGGCGACTTCGCCAACTTCGTCACCGCGGACGTGACCGTGACCGCTTCCGGAGGCGAGCCCAGCCTCGACATCCAGGCCGCGTACGACTTCCTGGCTCAGGAACGTCCCGAGACTCCCTGACCCTTCCGGTCCGAGCCGATCACGGCCGGCTCGTCATTGGTGACGCGATCTGACGACCTGTCAGAATGACGCGGCTCGGGCGGGTCGATCGACGTCGCTGGCCGCGCACACCCCCGATGGACTTCGACGACACCCCCGAGGAAGCCGCGTTCCGTGCCGAGTGCCGGGCCTGGCTCGACGACAACGCCGACCTCCGCCCCGCCGGCGGGGGGGCCGAGCTGTGGAAGATGCTGCGGCCCATGTCCGAGGAGGACGACCGCATCGGGATGGAGACCGCCCGGGTGTGGCAGGGTCGCAAGGCCGAAGCCGGCTTCGCGGGCATCCACTGGCCGGTCTCCTACGGCGGCCGCGGGCTGTCCCATCACCTCGCGGCCATCTTCAAGGTCGAGGAGAACCGGTACGACGTGCCGGGCAACACGTTCCAGGTCGGTGTGGACATGGTCGGCCCGACGCTGATCGAGCACGGCTCCGAGGAGCAGCGCAGCCGGTACCTCGACGACATCCGTCGCGGCAAGGAAGTGTGGTGCCAGCTCTTCAGCGAGCCCGGTGCCGGCTCCGATCTCGCCGCGCTGTCGACCCGCGCCGACCGTGACGGAGACGAGCTCGTCGTCAACGGGCAGAAGGTGTGGACGTCAGGAGCGCACTCCGCCGACATGGGCATCCTGCTGGTCCGCACCGATCACGAGGCGCCCAAGCACCGCGGCATCAGCTTCCTGCTCGTCGACATGCGCAGTCCGGGCATCGAGGTGCGACCGCTGCGTCAGATCGACGGGGCCATCCACTTCAACGAGGTGTTCTTCACCGACGTGAGGGTGCCGGTCGCCAACGTCGTGGGCAGGATCGACGACGGATGGCGAGTGACGATGACCACGCTGGCCAACGAGCGCTCGGCCATCGGCGGCGGTGGCATGGTGCAGTTCAACGAGATCCTCCTGCTGGCCCGGCGCATGGAGGTGGCCGGCGACGCGGTGACCCGACAGCGTCTGGCCCGCATGCACTCGCTGTTCGAGATCACGCGATTCCTCGGGTACCGGGTCCAGACGGCGCTCTCGCACGGTCAGCAACCCGGCCCGGAGAGCTCGGTGCTCAAGCTGCACATCTCGCGGCAGTACGAGCAGGGTGGCGACCTCATGATGGACCTGCTCGGCGCGGCCGGGATGACGTTGAACGACGACGCGCCCTTCGACGGATGGTTCCAGAACCTGTTCCTCGCCCAGTGGGCGCCCCGCATCGGCGGTGGCACCGACCAGGTGCAGCGCAACATCGTGGGCGAGCGAGTGCTCGGCCTGCCCAAGGAGCCGAAGCCCACGACCACGTCGCGCTAGGTCATCTGAATGACCATGGCCGCCGTCCAGAGGCCGTAGCCGAACGCCATCAGCAACGTGGGCAGTGGCGCCCACACCCGGAACCGGCCACGACCAGGCACCGAGAGGCCCACCAGGATCGGTGCCAGGGCGGGGACGATCAGTCGGGCGTGGGGCGGGTTGTCGACCGTGAGCCCGGGAGGGCTGCAGCTGATGAGCCATCCGGCGATCACCGCCATCAGCGTGACGATGCCGGTCCCGACCAGCAGGACGCGTTGCCAGCCGGTGAGCTCGGAGCGGCGTGATTCCTCCGGACGGTCGGGGGTGAGCCCGATCGCGGTGATGCCGCCGACCACCAGAGCGGACCCGACGAACCCCCACGGCACCACCCGCTCACCGATGGTCGCCGAGTCCTGCACCCATCGGCGTCCGTGGTCGACGACCGCACGCGTCGTCGCGCTGACGAGCTGCCACGGTCGTCGCAGCAGGCGCGAGATCTGGCCGTCCTGGTCGGTCCCCACGCCGAAGTAGCGCACGTCGCACACGAACAGGTCGCGGAACAGGCCGTTCCACAGCACCGACAGCCCGACGCCCACCACGGCGGGCACGACCACCGGCCAGCGCGCCCAGCGCCGCCCGTCACGTCCCAGGAACACGATGGCGTAGCAGGCCACCACCACGATGTAGGTGGGCTTGGCGAGGGCCAGCGCCACGCACACCGCGGATGCCTCGACCACGAGACGACGGTTGGTGAGGTCGGAGTCCGGGTCCGCCGCTCGGAGCGCGGACGCGACGACCAGCAACACCGCGGCCAGGGTGAAGCCGTCGGGGGACAATGACGTGACCGCCTGGAACAGGCTCACCGGCAACAGCGCGACCGCCACCAGCGCCCAGCGCGCCCTTGGTGCCCACAGCACCGCCAGCGCGCACATCGCGAGGTAGGCGGCGAGTGACGCCAGGCGGGCGAGCATCAGCTGCACCGCCACGTCCTGTCCGAGGAATCGGCCGACCGCCACCCCGACGGCGGGGGCCACGTAGCCGACCGGTGAGTACCACGCGAAGGTGGCGAGGTCGACGAAGACCCCGCCCTCGTCGTTGGGGCAGGTCGTGGTCTTGAGTGGATCCGAGCCGTCGAAGCCGGGGATCAGTCGTTCGAGATACGGCCGGCGCTCGGCGAACACCTCGTCGACCAGGTCGGACGGCAGGCACAGACCGCCACCGACGGCATCGCCGGGCAGCGCGCCGCGGTCGGGCATCACCTCGAGGTCGGAGATCCCCCACGCGCGCAGGTAGTGGTACGGCTCGTCGATGCCGGCGAAGCGCGGCACCGCCACGACCATGACGATGCCGACCAGACCGCCGACGACGAGCAGGCACAGCAGAGGTCGTCGCGACGCCGGGGACACCCCGGCAGTCTGGCGCAGCGCGCGCGGCCGTCAGCGACCCGTGCGTCGCTCAGTCACACACGCGTGACCCAGCGGCGCCCGAGTGTCCGGCGCCCTCGGCTCTCCTGATTCGTGCGTCACTCAGTCACACATGCGTGACCCAGCGGCGCCCGAGTGTCTGGCAGCTGAGGTCGAGGTCAGTTGGGAGTGGGGGCTGCGAGCAGGGCGGCCTGGTGGGCGCGAACGCCACCGAGGAGCGCCCCCCACATCCGCGCGCGGGTGACGAACCTGTGCGCGGTGTGCTCCCAGGTGAACCCGATGCCGCCGTGGTTCTGGATGTTGGTCTGCGCGTTCGTGATCGCCGCGTTCGAGGCCACGATGGCGGCGGCCGCCGCGTGCGCCCCGGCATCGGGGAGGCTCCCAGCGATCGACAAGGCCGCCCAACGCACCTGCGAGCTCGCCAGGTCGGCGCGCACCGCCATGTCCGCACAGCGGTGCTTGACCGCCTGGAACCCACCGATCGGCTGGCCGAACTGCTGGCGATCCTTGGCGTACT
>DATEEV010000523.1:0-4343 GCA_035281005.1 Microthrixaceae bacterium
CGGGGTGGCTCGACGACGAGGTTGATCCCCTCACCGAGGACGCCGCCGGCCTTGGGGCTGCCCATCTCGAACCGGGAGTTCGGGGTCCAGTCGGACGTCACCCCGGCGCCGAAGTTGTACTTCGCGCGGATCTCGGGATCGGTGATCGCGTTCCAGAGGGCCTCGGGCGTGGTGCGGATGTAGATCTCGAACACCTTCTCCATCGTCTTCTCCTCCATCTCGTTCTCCAGTCGTTCCTTGAGGTCACTGAGCGCAGCGGCCCAGGGTTCGGCGTACTTGGACACCCACCGGTCGTGGACCAGCCGGATGGGGACGGGATTGAGGAAGTGGAGCTTCTCCCGGCCCCGTCGCCGCGTGACGACGAGACCCGCTTCCTCGAGCTGGCGGAGGTGCTTCATCACCCCGAACCGCGACATCTCGAATCGCGCCTCGAGCTCGGACAACGCCTGGCCGTCACGTCGGTAGAGCTCGTCGAGCAGGCTCCGGCGGGTCGGGTCGGCGAGGGCCTTGAACACCTCATCCACCCGTGGACCATATGTGACCTTTTGGTCACCTGTCAATGGTCGACATCTCCGCCGAACTACGGGAACCTTTCGCAGGGAAACGGGGTCTGGGGGGAGGTGGGAGTGGAGACCGAGGCGTTCGGAGTCATCTACGAAGCCCAGGCGACGCGACTGTTGCGCATCGCCGTGCTCGTGGGTGGGGAGCGTGACGCCGAGGACGTCGTCGCCGAGACGTTCGCGCGGTGCTGGCGACGCTGGCAGCGACACGAGCCAGACGATCCGGGTGCGTACCTGCGCCGCACGCTGCTGAACGAGCTGGCCCGTCGGGGCGCTCGGAAGACTCCCGTCGCAGGTGTCGCCCGATCGCCCGGGCTCGACGAGATCGCCGATCGGCTCGACCTGATGCGGGCGCTCGGCGAGCTCGATCACGACCAGCGGGTGGTGGTGGTGTTGCGCTACCTCGACGACCAGAGCGAGGCGGCCGTCGCCGAGCTGCTCGAGGTGCCGGTCGGCACGGTGAAGTCGCGAGCATCACGTGGACTGGCGCGGCTGCAACAGATCCTTCAGCCCCTGGACGTGACGGAGGCGATCCATGAGTGACGACACGATCGACCCACCCGTCGATGCCGATTTCGAGGCGTTGGTCGGCCGGCTGATGACCGAGACCACGGCCGAGGTCGCGCCGTCCCCGGAGCTGGACCGTCGCGTGGCCGCGCTCAGCACGGCACGACCCCGCCACCGCCGCGGGCTCGTCGCCGCGGCGACGCTCACCGCCGCGGCCATGATCGGCCTCGTCGTCTGGTGGCAACAGGACGACGGCACCGTCGTGACGACCCCGGCCGACGACCCGCCCTCACTGTGGGACACCATCGGCACCGACGAGTGGACCGAGCTCCCGCTGCCGCCCGTGGACGGACCAATCGTCAACCTCCTCACCAAGGCGACGGAGACCGGACTGCTCGCAGTCGTCACGACCGGAGCCGCCGGATGGGTGACCGAGTTGCTCTGGCTGGGCCCGGATCTGGAATGGGTCACCATCGAACCGGCGGGCACCACAGCGTCGCAGAGAGAGCAGCCCATGTGGCTCGTCGTTGCGCCGGTCGCACAACCATCCGAGCTTCCGAGCAACAAGCTGTGGCTCCACTCGGGCTTGGATCTGCAGCTGGCGACGATCGACCTGGAGTCGAGGACCTACACCACCAAGTCGTACGGAGCAGCCGAGGTCGCACAGATGATGGGCTCAGCGCCGAACGGACGGGATATGTGGTTCGTGGATCAGCACCATCCTTCCCCTCTCGACGACGAGCCCGCCTCGATCTCGTTCACCGCGTTCGGTCCCGACGCCGATGCGATCCCACCGCTCGTGGCAGATCGCGTGTCGCGGCCCGGCGACGACGACCAGTGGCCAGACGTCGAGCAACTGACCCTGACATCCGCCGCGGGCATCTGGCAGTCGCCCCATGGCACGCCGGTGGTGGTGACAAACTGGTCGCTCCACGACCGAACGCGGCTCGACGCGTGGAAGCTCACCGGCGATCGCTGGACGAGAGTGGCGAGCAGCCCGGAGTGGCAGCTGACGAACCCCGGATACGGCTACCCGATGGGTGGGCTGTCATCAGAGTTCGTCGCGATGATCGGACCAGAGTCCGGGGAACCCACGGGTAGGGCTCGGGTCGTCAGCCTCCGGTTCGAAGCCGACGGTCGTGCGCACTGGGTGGAGGTTCCACCGCCCAACGAGCAGTGCCCGTGGACCTTTGGATCGCTCCTCGCCTTCGGTGTCACCAGGGCACACTGCATCGACGGCACCGAGCACTGGCTCGATCGGAAGACGTGGAGATCCCTGCCCCGGCAGGACACGCGCGCGTATCCGACGACGCTGCGGGAGAACGTCGACGAATCGGGCGCGTTCGTACTCGTCGACCTCTCCATCGACGAGACCAATCCTTCGCCGCCGGACTTCCCGGTACGCGGGATCGAGGCCATCCGCGTCGAGCCCGGAGGCTGACTCACTCCTGTTGGGGTGGGTCGGTGCCGGTGTGGGTGCGGCCGTGGCGTTGGCCACCGATGCTGCGCCCAGTTGGTGAAGTGAACTCGGCTCGTTGATCGTCGTCGAGGCGGAGTGACCAACCTCCCTTGTGCACGAGACGGTGATGACCGCGACACAGCGCCGCCATGGCATCGGGATCGGAGCGTCCGCCGTGGTCCCAGTCGGGCTCGTGGTGCACATCGCACCACGACATGGGCATGTCGCATCCGGGGAACACACACCCGCCGTCGCGAATGCCGATCACCAGGCGTTGATGCGGTGTCGGGAACCGCGTGGATCGACCCAACCACAGCGGCACACCCTCCGAGTCGACGATCAACGCCCGGAGCGACTCATCGCACCGCAGGTGCGCGATCGCGGACTCGGTCAGCCGGGTCCCGTCCATGGTCCTCGCCGCGCCGAACGCATCGTCGGCCTTGACCACCATCGTGGTCTCCACCCGCGGTGGTTTCGACGACTCGAGATCGACACCCTCGGCCTCGCGTAGCAGCTCGACCATCGCCTCGGCCAACAACGCCGACCGGCACGGCACCACGATCGACGGGTCCTTCCCATGGTCATGGGTGTAGCGGCGGAACAACTCGTCCGCCTTCGAATCGATCGCCGAACGAGCCAAGACCGCCGCCTCGCCGACCAAGGTGCCCCGCAAGTCAGTCACACCATCAGGACGATCCACGAACGACAGCTTGTCGGCGTCCCGATCCTTCACCGGGTCATACCCGCCGTCCTCGTCGAGCGCATTGAGCGCACCCGCCACCTCGCGGCGGAACCGCTCGAAGCTCCACTCGTCGACCAGGTCGATCCATTCGTGTTCCATCCCCGCGATCTGCTCGGCGATCCGCGGGTTGGCCGCATCCGCGATCACCCGCGCCTGTTCATAGGAGATCCGGCCCTCAGTCAGGGCCTCACCCGTGCCGGTCAGCACCGAACCCAACTTGCGAGCCGTGGCCACCCGGGCCTTGGCGACACCCCGCGGCACCCCCGCCACCTCCGCGTACCAGGCCCCCGTCGATACGCCCACCTCGGCCTCGCACTCCCCTCGCCGGTCCATCTCCGCCAACGTGTGGCCCACCGCCGCGTCGAGCATGCGCCGGGCCTGCTCCAGGCCCGTCACGAATGCGGCCCGGTCCTCGAACGAACCCAACGACACATCAACCGTCGCTGCCTTCCCGCACCACTGCTGTAGTTCCCCTGAATCGAACATACGTTCGTAGCATGACGACTCCCTCTGACAACGAACGGCGAATCACCACCGCGATCAACGACTGAGCGCGCCTACCGTTTCGATACCGCCATGAGCGCCCCCGATCCCATCGACGCAGACGAGCCGCCGGCGATCGTCGTCATCACGCGCGACCGGCGCATGATGTCGGTCGTCGGCGAGGAGCTCACGAAGCGGTACGGCGACGACTACAGGATCATCAACTGCGACAACCCCGCCACCGCGCTCAGCCGCCTCGTCGAGCTCGCCGAGTCGAGCACCGATGTGGCGCTCGTGCTCGCCGGGTTCTCCGCCGAGGACCCCGACGGCCTGACGATCATGGCCTCGGTGCGCAGCGTCCAGCCCGCCGCGCGTCGCGGCACGATCGTCAACTGGGGTGACTTCGACCGGTCGCAGGACATGTTCGACGCGCTCGGCGCCGGGCACATCCACCTCTACGTCGTGCGGCCCGAGATGCTGCGCGACGAGGAGTTCCACCGCGTCATCACCGAGTCGCTCGAGGACTGGGCCCTCACCCGCGGCGGCGGCTTCGAAGCCATCCGCGTCATCGGTGACCCACGCGACCCCCGCA
>DATEEV010000524.1:0-4800 GCA_035281005.1 Microthrixaceae bacterium
TGGTGATGGGGTCGACGTAGAGCTGCCAGTGGTTCGGGACGCCGGCGTCAAAGGCGTCCCAATCGTTCATCGTCGCGGTGCGACCCGGGTTGGTGGAGTACTTCACGACCGGCGCGAGGCGGGCGGAGATCTCGGAGCGCAACCAGCTGAGGTCGAGCGCGATGGCGAGGTCGGGGTTGTCGCTGAAGATGCAGAGCTCAGGCAGCGATATCGCGCAGCCCCACGGGGTCGGGAAGATGCAGAACCCGCCGACGCATTGCTCGGGGATGTCGAGGCCGATGTAGACGTCGGCGGCGTCGAGGACGACGTCGAGCTCCGACAGCGAGATGCTGCCGTCGGACAGCAGGTCGATGTCGCCACCCTCGAGGTGGAGCGCGAAGTGGTAGCCGGCGGTGAACGGGCCGAAGTCGACGCTGTCGGACTCGTCGACGACCAGCCCGTCGCGGATCGTGTCGAAGAGCCGGTCGACCGCATTCTCCGAGAGCGCGGCCTGCGCGTCGAAGGTGCCGGTGCGGACGCGGGCCCGAGGGACCCCGGGGAACGACGGCGGCGAGCTGCCACCACCACCTCCCCCGCCGCCTCCGCCTCCGCCGCCACCGGAGCCGCCGCTCACCGCGAGGTCGATGAAGACCTTGAGCTGGTCGTCCTCGATCGCGGGGTTGTTGGGCACCGCGGCCGAGCTGGGCGTCGGCTCGACGCCGAGTGTCGCGAGGCCGAGCAGGTCGAACGTGAAGTTGATCGCGGGGACGCGGACGTGGGGAAACACGCTGTAGCGGATCAGCAGCTTGGCGTAGCACTCGATGGTGTCCTCGAGTGTGGTGGGTCCGAGGTCGACGATCTCGAGGCCGGTGAGGCGCGGGTCGATGTGCTGGTCGCCGGGTGGACCGACGAAGTCGACGCCGCCGGTGACGAACACGTCGAGGCAGGTGCACAACAGGCCGTCGACGGGCAGGACCGCGGGTGGGCGCTGGTCCTTGGGCTCGTCACGCGTCGGAGGGACGTCGCGGCCCTTGGGTGGACGGTGGGACGCGCCGTCGCGGTCGATCCCACGACGGTCGCGGTCGATCCCACGACGGTCCCGGTCGAACTTGGGTGGGTCGTAGGGCTGCAACCGGCCGGGGACACCGGGCGGGAACTTCACGAGCAGGTCGTCGTCGGGGCAGCCGTAGCCCACGCAGGCACCCGCGGTGAACGCGAACTGCTGGGCGCCGAGCGGGTCGAGCTCGGGCGGGAGCGCGATCGCGTTGCCCTTGTGGAAGTCGAACGCGGGTTTGCGGGCCTGCACCGAGTAGTTGACTGCCAGAGGTGGGATCGACCCGAAGACCGGCAGCGGCGGTGAGACGGTGACGAGCGGGTTGCCGCGCAGCCCCACGATGGGGTGGGCGTCGATCCGTTCACACAGCAGTTCAGGTCGGCGTGCGATGTCCGCGGTCGCATAGTTCACGATCGACGGTCGCTGCCGGAACAGGTGAGTGATGACCCGGTTGATACCGAGGTCGTGGACCGCGACGAAGACGTCGCAGTTGTCCGTCAATCCCATGAACTGCCTCCCTGGACGATGGTCCCGGTTCATAGGACCCCATTTGGGGAAAAAGGTCAACGCATCGTGATCTCTTTCGCACGCGGGTGTGATGTGGGAAACAGCGCTCAGTCTGCTGGATGCGATCCGGCTGGCTGCGTAGCGCGCTCTTCCAAGCTCCGGCAATTTGGAAACGGACGCCTTCAGCATCCGGCCGTACAAGCCTTCATGGTGCTGACGGATACCGCCGAACCGTCTGTGTTCTGCTCGGTGCCATTCGCCAGAAATCCTCCGGCTATTCGCTCACCTCCCCTTGGTGGGGTGTGAGCGGAATTCCAGAGAATGCGGGATGTCCCGTCAATGTCGAGCTGCTCGCTCCTCCCGGTTGAGTCGACGGCGAAGCCACCCCCACCCGCCGGTTGACCACAACGCCCAAAGGACCAGCAGCGGTTGGAAAAGGAGTCGGGTGAAGCGCTTGGCATCGGTGTCGAGGCCGAACCCGTCCGTGCCCTCGAGGAACTGTCCGATGTTGCCGGGGAAGATCACGATGAAGAACCCAGCCGCCAGGACGCCCACGATCGGTGCACGTCGTCGGCCCACCGCGATCAGGGCCGCGCCGAGGACGATCTCCACGACTCCCGAGACGACAACCACGGCGTCCTCGTCAGCCGGGAACCAACTCGGAACCTGGGCCTGAAACTCCTCTCGCTGCACCGTGAGATGGCCGGTCCCGGCCACGATCAGCGTCGCGCCGAGACCCCACCGAGCAATGGTCCGCACCTTCTGGTCTGTGATGGTCACCGAGCTCCGTTCCGCGTGGTGCGACTCCGGGTCAGCTCAACGTAGCGGGCGTCGGTGACGCGATGCGCCGAGGGTGCGGGTGGTGGTGGGGTGGTTGACGAAACTTCGCCAACACCCCTGGTCAGGACCGAACATGAGTCCAAGGTCCCTGTGCCCCAAGGGGTTCGCGCAAGCCGTCATCAGCCGACATCAGTCCTCGTACTCGTCGGGGCGGACGCCGTCGAGATGGGCGAGCACGATGCGCCGCTCCAGCGTGTGGTGGTGCTCATCGCGAGCGTGAGCGACGACGGCATCAACGACAGCGTCGCGGTCGTCGCCGGCGAACTCCTCGCCACAGCGCGGACAGGTTTGGAAGTAGTTCACCACGGGCTCAGTCGGGACCGTGGACCTGCACGGCGTCGGCTCGGAATCGGCGGAGGCGCAGGCTGTTGGTGACGACGAAGATGCTGGAGAAGGCCATGGCGGCGCCGGCGATGAGTGGGTTGAGCAGGCCGGCGGCTGCGAGCGGGAGTGCGGCGACGTTGTAGGCGAACGCCCAGAACAGGTTGGCTTTGATCGTGCGCAGTGTCGCCCGGGAGAGTCGGATGGCGTCGGCGGCGCTTCGCAGGTCGCCGCGCACGAGCGTGACGTCGCTCGCTTCGATGGCGACGTCGGTTCCGGTTCCCATCGCGAGACCGAGGTCGGCCTGGGCGAGGGCGGCGGCGTCGTTGACGCCGTCGCCGACCATGGCCACCGCGCGGCCGTCGCGTTGGAGTTGGCGGATGACCTCGACCTTGTCTGCCGGCAGCACTTCGGCGGTGACCTCGTCGATGTCGACCTGTGCGGCGATGGCGTGGGCGGCGCGCTCGTTGTCGCCGGTGAGGAGCACGGGCCGAAGCCCGAGCGAGCGCAGCTGCGCGACTGCTTCGCGGGAGGTTGGCTTGACGGTGTCGGCGACGACGAGCACGGCGCGGGCGGCGCCGTCCCACCCGGCGAGGATCGGAGTCTGCCCGGCAGCCTCGGCTGTCGCCTTCGCGTCGCGAAGCCGGTCGGGAAGGTCCAGCGCCCGGTCGGTGAACAGGCGCTCGCGGCCGGCGACGACGGCGTGGCCGTCAACGACGCCTTCCACACCGAGCCCTTCGCGGCTGGCAAAGGACTCGACCGGTCGCAGCGTGGCGCCGCGATCGCGGGCACCGCGGGCGATGGCCTGCGCGATGGGATGCTCGCTCGCGTCCTCGACGCTGCCCACGAACGCCAGCACCTCGTCGGCAGTGGTGCCGTCGATGGTGGCGACCTCGATGAGGTCCATCCTGCCCGTGGTGACGGTGCCGGTCTTGTCGAGCACGATCGTGTCGATCCTTCGGGTGGACTCGAGCACCTCGGGGCCTCTGATGAGGATGCCGAGCTGCGCGCCGCGTCCGGTCCCGACCAGCAGAGCAGTGGGTGTGGCGAGGCCCAACGCACACGGGCACGCGATGATCAGCACTGCGACCGCGGCACTGAACGCGGCGGTGGCACCCGCACCGGCACCGAGCCAGAACCCGAGCGTTCCCACGGCGAGAGCGATCACCACCGGCACGAACACCGCGGAGATGCGATCAGCGAGCCGCTGCACCGGCGCCTTGCCAGTCTGGGCGTCGGTGACGAGCCGGGCGATCTGGGCGAGGGCCGTGTCGGCACCGACGCGGGTGGCGCGCACGACCAGCCTGCCGCCGGCGTTGACGGTGGCGCCCGCGACGGCATCGCCGGATGCGACCTCGACGGGGACGCTCTCACCGGTGAGGAGCGATGCGTCGATGGCCGAGGTGCCTTCCTCGACGACGCCGTCGGTCGCGACCTTCTCGCCCGGCCGGACGACGAAGCGGTCACCGACGGTGAGCTGGTCGACGGGAAGACGAACCTCGGCGCCGTCGCGGAGGACGGCAACGTCCTTGGCGCCGAGCTCGAGCAGGGCGCGCAGCGCGGCGCCGGAGCGGCGCTTGGCGCGAGCTTCGAAGTAGCGGCCCGCGAGGATGAACACGGTCACGCCGGAAGCGACCTCGAGATAGATCTCGTGCGTACCGGCGCCGCGCTCGACAGTGAGATCGAACGGCATGCGCATGCCGGGGTCCCCGGCGTCGCCGACGAACAGGGCGTAGAGCGACCAGCCGAACGCGGCGAGCGTGCCGATGGAGATCAGGGTGTCCATCGTGGCGGTGCCATGGCGGAGGTTGGTCCACGCAGCGCGATGGAACGGCAGCGCTCCCCACACCACGACCGGGGCCGCGAGGGTGAGTGACAGCCACTGCCAGTTGTCGAACTGGAGACGGGGGATCATGGCCATCGCCACGACCGGCACGGTGAGGGCGACCGACACCTGGAGGCGAGCTCGCAGCGACGTCGTCTCGTCGACCTCGCCCGTGGCCTTGGCCACCGAGGCGTCGGCCTCGGATGGCCGATGTGGTGGCGTGGCGGTGTAGCCGGCGGCTTCGACCGCGGCGACGAGATCCTCGACCGGAGTG
>DATEEV010000525.1:0-3970 GCA_035281005.1 Microthrixaceae bacterium
CGCCACCTCCAGGACGCGAGCGTCGACACCCTCGCCGACCTTCACGCGATCGACTGGCGAGCGGCCGGGCTCGACCTGCTCGAGGCTCCCGAGTACGGCTCGATCGGGCTGGACCAGCAACTCGGCTGGTGGGAGCGGTTCCTGGAATGGGGCCGGATGGGACGACGGCAACCGACGCTCGACCGGATGGCCGAGTGGTTGCGCGCCAATCGCCCCGGCGACGAGCCCGAGCCGGTGCTCAACTGGGGTGACGCACGGATCGGCAACATGCTCTACCGCGACTTCGAACCTGTGGCAGTGCTCGATTGGGAGATGGCCACGCTCGGCCCCCGCGAGGTCGACCTGGCGTGGATGGTGCTCTTCGAGCACTTCTTCTCAGCGCACCTCGGCATGCGGAACCTCCCCGGCTTCGCGAGTCAGGACGAGGTCGTCGCGCGCTACGAGGCGCGCAGCGGCTACGCGGTGGCACCACTCGACTGGTACCTGCTGTGGGGAGCGTTCCGCTATGCCGCGGTGATGATGCGCATCGTGCAGGCCGCCGACCTCGCCGGCAACGACATCGGCTTCACCGAGGGCGACAACGTGGCGATCACCATGCTCGAGGGGCTCGAGGCCAAGTTCTGCTGATCACGCCCCCGAGGCCGTAGAACCACCTACGGGTACCCTCCACCGACGACGATGTCTTCGCAATCCCCTTCAGCCCCATGGCACGCGCCCCGCGACTCCGGTGGGCCAACCTCGCTCCCGCGCGGATGGTCCGGCGTCTGGTCGACCTGCTCGGTCCGACCAGGGGAGCAGCGCGCCAGAGCCTCACTGCGCTCGCGTTCAACTCGGTCACGAGCTTCGTGGCCGGCGCCGTACTCGTCGGCCTGACCGACACCTTCGCACGGCTGCCCGGCCTTCTCGTCCTCGTGCCCGCCGCGATCGGGCTGCGGGGCAACGTGTTCTCGACGCTCGGCAACCGGCTGAGCACGTCGATCCACACCGGTGAGTTCCGGCTGTCGTTCCGGCGCGAGTCGGTGCTGTCGCAGAACCTGCGCTCGGCGTTCTGCCTGACGCTCACCATGTCGGTGATCCTCGCCGTCGTCGCGAAGGTGATCGCGGTCGGGGTCGGGACCACCGACACGATCAGCGTGCTCGACCTGATCACCATCTCGGTGATCGGTGGGCTGCTCGGCTCGATCCCGGTCGCCCTCGCGTCGATCGGCCTCACCGTCGGCGCCGTCCGCTTCGACTGGGACCTCGACAACCTGGTCGCGCCGACGGTGTCGACCCTCGGCGACGTGTTCACCATTCCCGCTCTCTGGCTCGCGGCGGAATGGATCGGTACCGGACGTGTGTCGAACGGCCTGGCCATCGCCATGATCGCGATCACGGTCGTCGTCACGATCGCGTCCTGGCGGTCGAGCTACGACCTGCTCCGCCAGGCGGTGCGCGAGTCGTTCCCGGTGCTGGTGGTGGCGCTCGTCCTGTCGACGTTCGCCGGGATGGTGCTGCAGACCCAGCTCACGGTGCTCGACTCCCTGCCCGCACTCTTCTTGATGGTGCCGGCGTTCGTGTCGAGTGCCGGTGCGCTCGGCGGGATCCTGTCCGGTCGGGTCGCGACCAACCTCCACCTCGGTTCGGTGGAGCCGACGTTGGTGCCCGGCCGCCAGGTCCGCCGCGACACGGCCTTCCTGTTCGGCCTCGCGGCGCCGGTGTTCCTGTTCAACGCGATCGGCGCCTACGTGGTGTCCGGATGGCAGAGCGACGCCGTGCCCGCGCTCGGCTGGACCGTCCTCACGTGCCTGATCGCGGCCGTGTTCACCATGCTGTTCGTCGTCGCGATCGGCTACTACGCCACGATCGGCGCGTGGAGGGTCGAGGTCGACCCCGACACGTTCGGCACCCCCCTGGTCACCTCGTCGGTGGACTTCGTGGGCGTGGTGGCGGTGGTGTTCACCGCAGTCACACTGGGCCTCACCTGACGGTACGGCCATCACCCTGATTGGAAGAGTCTGACGGGTCGTCAGGTAAGTTCGGCGACCGCATGAACCTCGACTTCACCCCCGCCGAGGACGAGTTCCGCGACCAGGCCCGCACCTGGTTGCGCGACCACCTGCCCACCGAGGAGCGTCCACCCAACGGCCTGCCGATGCGCGAGTTCGACCTGGCCTGGCAACAGACCCTGCACGCCGGTGGTTGGGCGGGCATCAACTGGCCGAAGGAATACGGCGGCCGGGGCCTGTCCGACATCGAGCAGATGATCTGGTACACGGAGTTCGCGAAGGCCGACCCTCCCTTCACGCTCAACAACTCGTGCACGTTCGTGGGGAACAACCACGGCGGCCCCACCCTGATCGTGAACGGCAGCGACGAGCAGAAGTCGACCCACCTGCCGAAGATCCTGCGCGGCGAGGCGGTGTGGTGCCAGGGCTTCTCCGAGCCGGGAGCCGGCAGCGACCTCGCTTCGCTGTCGTGCAAGGCCGTGATCGACGGTGACGAGCTCGTGGTGAACGGGCAGAAGATCTGGACCAGCTACGCGGACGTGGCCGACTTCCAGGAGCTGCTCGTGCGGACCGACCCCGACGCCCCCAAGCACAAGGGCATCTCGTGGGTGATCTGCGACATGACGTACCCGGGGGTCGACATCCGTCCGATCGAGACGATGTCGCACACGACCGACTTCGCCGAGGTCTTCTACGACGACGTGCGCATCCCGCTCACCAACGTGGTCGGCGAGCTGAACGACGGATGGCGGGTGGCGATGTCGACTCTGAGCTTCGAGCGGGGCACGGCGTTCATGGCCGACCAGATCGACCTCGCCGGCGTGGTCGAGACGCTCATCGTCGAGGCGCGAGAACGCACCGGGCCCGACGGCCGCCGCCCGGCGATCGCCGATGACGAGATCGCGCGACGACTGGCGACCGCTCGCGCCGAGGTGACGGCGTTGCGGGCGATGACCGTCGCCGGCATCTCCAAGAACATGCGCAGCGACATGCCCGGGCCCGAGGGCTCGATGATCCGCCTGTTCCACGGCGAGTTGCACCAGCGCGTGTTCCAGCTCGCGCTCGACATCGTGGGCCCCGAGGCCCTGCGATTGACCGCCGTCGACGGCGAGGGGAACTGGACCGGGCCGTACCTGCAGAGCTTCGCCTACACGATCGGTGGCGGGACCACCGACATCCAACGCAACATCGTGAGCGAGCGGGTGCTCGGCATGCCCCGGGTGAAGGGCTGAGTCGGATGGACCTGCTCCCCACAGAGGAACAAGACGAGATCGTGGCGTCGGTGCGCGCCGTGCTGGCCGATCGCCACGTCATGGGCGATCCGATCGACGACGCCTTGTGGTCGACGGCGGTCGAGCAGGGCTGGTTCGCACTCGGCCTGCCCGAGGAGCTCGGCGGTGTCGGCTACACGGCGGTCGAGGAGGCGCTCGTGTTCATCGAGATCGGGCGGGTCTGTGCACCCGGCCCGTTCCTGGCGACCACCATCGCGGCTCGCATCGCGGCCGAGGCCGGTGAGACCGAACTTTCGGCGGCCTTGATCGGCGGCGAGCAGCGGGCCGCCTGGGCCGAGCCCGAGGGTGACGGGCTGCGCTTCACCGATCACTCCGGCGCACAGGTCGCCGTGGTGGTCGACGGTGACGAGGTGAGTGTGATGTCCCTCGACGGCGTCGAGCTGCTCGACGAGGCTGCGCTCGACGTGCTCGTGCCGCTCGCGACCGGCCCTCGGCCGACCCAGGTGCTGGCTCGAGCGGGCGATCCCGCCGCGATCAAGGCTCGGGCGATGGTGCTCGTGGCCGCGGCCTTGTCGGGCATCGCGCTCGCGACCACCGATCAATCGGTCGAGTACGCCAAGGATCGCCAGCAGTTCGGCCAGCCGATCGGTGGGTTCCAGGCGGTCAAGCACCGCTGTGCGGACATGGCGGTGCGCGCCGACCTGGCGAGCTCGCAGGTGCGTTGGGCGGCCTTGTCGATCGCTGGGAGCC
>DATEEV010000526.1:0-10026 GCA_035281005.1 Microthrixaceae bacterium
GGCAGCTCGATCCACGTGCGACCCGGGGCCAGCTTGAGCGGGGATCCGTCGAGGCCGGTCAGCGTGTAGCGGTCGGTGCGCGCGGGCCTGGTCCAGGTGCCCTCGACGATGGTGCCGGCGACCAGCAGCCAGGCGCGGCCGCCGCCGACGGTCTGCGCGATCGGGCCTCGGCTGTAGGGGGTCTGCAGGATCACGACGTTGTCGGCGGATGCCTGGCCCTCGTCGGTGCCGTGGCGGCGGCCGTACTCCCAGCGGAGGAACTTCGACGACGCGGGATCCCACGCCCACGACGACGGCGTTTCGCCCACCGACAACGAGACGCCACCGATCGGGCTCGCACCCGGCACTGCCTCGCCGGGTGCGAGGCGATCGAAGATCGGGGCGGGCGGGGCCTGGTCCGGCGTCGCTCGTCCGTACAAGGGGGCAGAGCTGGTGTAGAGGTTGTGCGGCGCGGCCTTCGGGCCACGGCGGGTGTACGCCGATTTCACCCGGTCCCACGGCACGTTCACGATCCAGGGAACCTCGAGCACCGCTTCGGCGACCTCCTCGTTCGCGCCGGACCACCCGAAGAGCGGTCGCCCGAAGAGCGCGAGCAGGTCAGGGTCGGAGTGGCGGGCCGAACGGGTCGGGCCGATCGACGCGGCGTCGTGCGAGTGGAACACCGACATCAGCCGGCTGATGCCCTCGACCTTGACCTCGATCACGATGTCCGCCCGGTTCAGCCCGTCCTGGGGCACGGCGGGCTGGGAGTTGTCGATCTTCACCGCGAGCGCGGGCCGACCGAGCAACCCTTCCTCGCCAGGGTTCACCGGCAGCCCGGTCAATGGGGCGACCGGTGGCGGGGGTGGCGGCGGCGCGACCGTGGTGGTCTCCGCCACGGTGGTGGAGGTGCGTTCGACCACTGCGGCCTCGACCTTCGGATCCTGGCTGCACGAGCTGGCACCAAGGACGGCGAGGGCGAGGCCCGCGAGTGCGAGCGCGCGGGCAGAGATGCGGTGAGGGGTTCGATGCATAGGGGGTTCAGAGTTGGTCGAGTAGCTCGATGCGGTGCTGGATCGGTGGATGGGTGCGGAACTCGCGATTGAGCCGGGCTTCGGTGGTTCCCTCGGCAACATCCGCCAAGGGGTCACACATCCACAGGTGGGCCGCACCCCAGGGGCAATCGGTCACGACGGTCCCCACGTCCTGCATCTTGACCAGCGCATCGCGCAGCCCGGGAGGATAACGGGTGAGCGCGACGGCAGCGAAGTCGGCGAGCAGGTGCCGATCGGCGTCGAGCACATGGCGAAGCCGGCGCGACCGCCAGCCCGACAACGGTGCGACCATCCACATCGGCCTGCCGGCGATGACCGGGCCGTTGCGCAGCAGCGAGCCGCACACGAAGGCCGCCGCTTGCGAGCCGAGGTGTGCCTCGAACGAACGGATGCGAGCGAGCGCCTCGGCGATCACGCCCTCGAGCTCGACGCGGTTCAGCGTCGACAGGAGCCCGGTGGTCACCACGATCGCGGCCTCGCCCGGTTGGCCCAGCACCATCACGTTGGGCCGTTCCTCGTCCACGACGAACAGTTCCGGCTCGTCGATCCCGGAGGTGATGCAGAGGCCCTCGACGAGGTTGCGGTAGCGGGCGTGCTCGAGTGGGTCGGCGGTCTGCACCTGTAGGAATCGGAGGAGCCCGGGAACCGCGGCGGCGCGGACCAACATCGAGTAGCCCACTCCGGCGGCGACACCGGCCACGACCGCGACGATCGCGGCGAGCACCCAGTTCACGAGCAGGCCCACCAGCAACAGCACGATCACGGCGGCGGCGATGCCGGCCCTGATCCCGCCGTGGATCGCGAGGCGACCAGCGAGGCGGCGATGCTCTGGCGCGCGCTCGACGAGGGTGGGGGTGGTCGCGGTCATGAGCCGAAGTCGATCTGCACGTTCTGGCGCGACACCTCGTCGGCCTCGAAGTACTCGCGCCTCGAGAAGTGGAACATGTTCGCGAGCACGTTCGCCGGGAACTGCTGGGTGTCCTCGTTGTAGGTCCGGACGATGTCGTTGTAGTACTGGCGGGAGTACGCGATGCGATCCTCGGTCGTGCTCAGCTCGGTCTGGAGCTGCTGGAAATTCGCGTTGGCCTTGAGGTCGGGATAGGCCTCGGACACCGCGAACAACGACTTCAGCGCGCCGGTCAGGACGTTCTCCGCCGCGGCCTTGTCGGGCAGGCCCTCCGCGGCGGTGGCCTGGTTCCGGGCCGCGATCACCGCCTCGAGTGTTTTGGCCTCGTGGCTGGCGTATCCCTTCACCGTCTCGACGAGGTTCGGGATGAGGTCGTGGCGGCGATTCAGTTGGACGTCGATCTGTGCCGCTGCACCCTCGACCTTGTTGCGGAGCGCGACGAGCCCGTTGTACTTGACGACCGCGTAGATGGCGAACAGCACGACGACGCCGATGAGCACCAGCAGGATGATCAGCGCGACGGACATCCGTCACCTCCGGGTCGGGCGGAACACTGCCGTCGGCGTGAGCCGGTGGAGCAGTCCCTCAGCGAGGGCCCGCCCATGATACGGGGGCATGACGCCGGTCTCGGGGAACCTCGGCCCGGACCCGTTCGTAGATGGCCACGTAGTGGTCGACCAGGCGGGCCATCGAGAACCTGTCGGCCCTCTCGCTGCCCGCCTCCCGCAGTCGCTCCGCCTCGGCCGGGTCGTCGAGCACCCGGCGCAGCGCAGCCCCCAACGCGACCGCATCGCCCGGAGGGACCAGTTCCGCCGCGGCCGGGTTGGCATCGAGCGGCCCCGCGACGCCGGTGTAGCCGGAGATGCCCGACGCCACGACCGGTGTGCCTGCCGCCATCGCCTCGAGCAGGATCACCCCGAAGGACTCACCGCCGAGCGACGGAGCGCAGAACACGTCTGCGGCGGCCATGCGCGCGTCACGCTCATCGTCGGTGACCCGCCCGATCCACTCGATCCGGTGGTCGCCTCGGTGGCGAGCCTGGAGCGTGTCGGTCTCCGGCCCGTCGCCGGCCACCCAGAGGGTGACGTCGTCGGGCAGGTGGCTCATGGCCTGGAGCAGGGTCGCCAGGCCTTTGCGCTCCTCGTGTCGGCCGACGAACATCACGACGCGCCGCTCGTCGGCGCGGGGCCACGGCACCGCGCTGCGAAACCGATCGACCTCCACCCCGTTGAACAGCACGTTCCAACGGCCGCCGACGGTCGGTTGGGCCATGGCCTGGGCATCGGGTGACACGGCGACCAGCGCGTCGATCCGCCGCGCGAGGGGTCGGGCAACCCAGGCGTAGGACTTGTAGTCCGACGGGTCGCCCGCGGCGTGGAAGGTGCCCACCAAGGGCGCCGGCTTGAGGACGAGCGTCGTCGCGCAGGGACCGGGTACGAGGGGCTCGTGCAGGTGCACGATGTCGAAGTCCTCGTCGCGCAACGTCCGCATCGTTCGGACTTGTGCATGGAGGTCGGGAGCGATCGGGGCGACGGAGCCGTTCGAGGGGTTCATCACCGACGTACCGATGGGGTGCACCCAGGGCTCGGGCGGCACGCCGTCGCACGGCGCGAGGACCCGCACCTCGATGCCTCGGGCGCGCAGCTCGCGACCGAGCCCCATCACCTGACCCTGCACGCCACCGGGCACGCTGAGGCTGTACGGGCAGACGAGGCCGACCCTCATGACCGCACGCTCTCGCTCATGCGCTCGCCCTCGAGCGCGCACGCTGCTCCATCTTCCTCACACGACGATCCTACGAGCGCGGCGACGAGGCGACCCCACCTCGACGGAGGCGGGCCACCGCCTCGTGGTCCGACGGCCAGTTCGGCTGCATCAGATGCCACTGTTCGGGCGCGCGGCGGATGAGGACCTCGAGCTCGTCGGCCAGCGCCTGGCTCACGCGCGTCACGTCCTCGCGGAGGGAGCCTTGACGGGTGGTGTCGATCGGCGGTCGCACCAGCCCGCGCACCCCGTCGCCGCGCTCGAAGTAGACCGCGGTCGGCAGGAGCCGACACCCCGTGCGCAGCGCCATCACCGCAGGGCCGGCCGGCAGCTTCGTCCGCTCACCGAGGAAGTCGACCTCGACGCCGCTACCGCCGATGTCGCGGTCGCACAGCAGGCAGACGATCTCCTTGTCGAGCGCCGCCGCCGCGACCCGCGCCGCCGCGTCGGGGCCGAGCGGGATGATGTTCATGCCCAGCGAGCGTCGGAACTCGAGGAACCATTCGAAGAGCTCGGGGGGATGGAGCTCCTCCACCACGGCCGCGAGGCCCCAACCGCGGACCCTCGTGATCCAGGCAGCGGCCCACTCCCAGCCGCCGAGGTGCGGCAGCGCGAGGACGGGCCCGACCGGGTCCTCGGCCATGGCCACCTCGAGGTGCTCGATGCCCTCGACCACGATCCCGCGTGCGACCTGCTCGGCGCTCATCCGGGGCAGGCGGAACGAGTCGAAGTAGTAGCGGGCGTAGGAGTCGAAGGTCTGGGCCACCTTCGTCGCTCGCCGCGATCCGCGGAGGTCGGGGCCGTAGATCCGATTGAGGTTGCGCTCGACGATCAGGCGACGCTCTCTCGAGGTCAGTGCCGCGGTCCGACCGATGGCCTGTCCGATGCCGAGCCCGATCCGCCACGGGACCAGGCTCGAGACCGTCCCGCCGGTTCGATAGGCGCGCACGGTCGCCTCGGCCTTGACGCGGTCGAGCACTCTCAGCGCCGGGGGCGGCGAGCCTGCGCCCGCCGTCGGGCATCGCCACGACGAGCCCGCCAGCGGTCCGCCGCCGTGGTCTCACCCACCCGCGCCGCGCGCCGTCGCGACCGCGTCCGCGGTCGGACCGGTGCCTCCGGGCTCGCCTGCCGCCACACCGCCACGAAGCGCTGGCCGGCGGTGATGAAGTTGAGCACCAACAGCAGCCACAACGTCCACACGAGGAGGTTGGGGAACAGGAGCCCGAAGCCGAGCACGATGAAGCGTTCGGCGCGTTCGATCAGCCCGACGTGGGCGTCGAAGCCCAGCGCGTCGGCCTTGGCCCGGATGTACGAGACGAGCGAGGCCGACAGCAGCACCGCGAGCGGCAGCACCGGCAGCGGCCCGGGCTCGTCGAGGGTGGTGAAGTACCAGGCGACGCCGCAGAGCAACAGGCCGTCGGTGACCCGGTCGGTGACGGAGTCGAGGAAGGCACCACGGGGGTTCGACGTTCCGGACGCCTTCGCGACCGCACCATCGAGGAGGTCGGGCACACCGGCGAGGACCATCAGGAGCAGACCGAGGTGCAGCGCCCCGGCGCCGATGGCGATCGCGCAGCCCACGGACATGGCGAGGCCGACGAGGGTGATCACGTCGGGCGTGATGCCGGCACGCTTCATGCTGTGACCGACCGGCTTGACCCACGAATCGATCTGATGTCGGAACTGTCCGTCGAGCATCGGGACAGGGGCTCCCTTGTGTCGGGGCATCTGCTGGAGTGAGCAGGGTGCTAACTGGAGTTAGCGTACCGTTCGGTCGGTGACATCGTAAAGCACCGTCACCAATCCTCAGGGTTCTCCTCGTCGAAGCCCTCCAGGACCGTCCCGTCGATCGCGTCGACCACCACAAAAGCCCGGCGGGTGGGCGGATTCTCGGCGGAGTACAGCAACAGGCGCCAGGCGGGGCGGCTGAGAAGTCCACGCCATGTCATCTGCGCCGATGCGTGCCCGACCGGGAATCCCACCGATCGGGTGGCGGCCACGAGCGCCTCCTGCTCGTCGATGCGCATGGACCGGCCGGCGACGAAGCCATAGATCCCGAATGCCACGAGCGCCACCCCGGCCCACATCACCCCGATGTTGACCAGGGGCGTCTCGCCGTTCGACGTCGCGTACCAGACGATGCAGGCCGCGCCGAGCAGGACGTAGATCGTGGCGGGGATCCGTCGACGGTTGTTGTCCGGGAACGTGACGTTGATCGCGGCGGACGCGTCGAGGTCCTCGGGAAGCTCGTCGCGGTGCTCTGCATCGCTGTCGACCTGATCCGGCTGAGGCCCGTCGCTCATCGACCCCCATCCTCCCAGGCCGAGCCCGTGTCATCCCGTGCAGGGCGATCCCAGGCAGCCCGAAGCCGGTCCCAGGCCTCGTCGAGGCCGACGGGCAGGACGCGGGTCTCGGCCGCGATCCCGATGAAGTTGGCGTCGCCGATCCACCGGGGCACGCAGTGGACGTGGAGGTGGTCGGACTGTGAACCACCGGCGGCCTCGCCCAGGTTCAACCCCACGTTCACCCCGTCGCACTCGAACCCGACGCGTTGGGCACGCACGGCGGTGCGGACCGTCGACCAGAGCTCGTCGTGCTCCTCGCCGTCGAGACCGTCGAGGTCGGCCACAGGGCGTCGCGGCAGCACCATCAGGTGGCCGGAGGTGTACGGGAAGCGGTTCAGGAGCACGAAGCAGCGCGGCCCGCGCGCGACGATCCCCAGCTCACGATCGGTGGAAGTGCCGTCCTCGCCCGCAGCGAGGATGCGTTCGAAGAGGGTCCGACCGTCGGCCTCGTCACCGGGTGCGACTCGACGGCTGTCGACGACGCCGGTGACGTAGTTCGACCGCCATGTGGCCCAGAGGTGTTCGAGGGGCATCGCGGCGGGAGGCTACCGGCCGGACCCGTCACGCCCCGAACCAGAGGGCCTTCTCGTCCAGGCGGTAACGATCAGATGCGGAGCAGGTCGACCAGCGGGCGTTGCTGGATGACCTCCGACGACGACCGCGCCGCCGACGGCTCGAACTCGTCGACCGCCTCCACCGGCTCCGGGGTGGCCGGCTCGGTGGTCACGCGGCGGTCGCTCTCGGGCCGAAGTCCGACGGTCGTCCGGCCGGTCGGGATGGACTCGTGACGCTTCGTCGCGTAGGTGTCGACGTAGTCCTGCCCCGACAGGTTGCGGATCTCGTACATCACCTCGTCGGTGATCTGTCGCAGCACCAGACGGTCGTTGGCCCGATCGAGGTAGCGGGTGACGTCGATCGGCTCGCCGAATCGGATCGTCAACTCACGGAAGAACCGCGGCACCTTCGCGTCGGCGGGTTGGATCGCATCGGCACCGACGATGCCGACCGGCACGATCGGGCTGCCCGTGCGCAGCGCGAGCCGCGCGACGCCCGTATGGCCCTTGTGCAGCTGCCCGGAGCGGGACCGAGTCCCCTCGGGATAGATGCCGAACAGTTCGCCGCGCTCGAGCACCGTCGCCGACGCGTCGAGCGCTCGCTTCGAGGCGTCGCCACCGCCACGGTCGATCGGGATCATGCCCATCGCCGGGAAGAGGTACTTCGTCTTCCAGTCGTCGAGGTACTCGGCCTTGCCGACGTAGGTGATCCGACGAGGCAGCACGAGCGGGACGAAGAACGAATCGAGCACGGAGGTGTGGTTGGGCGCGATCAGCGCGCCACCCGTGTCGGGGATCCGGTCGAGGCCCTCGGTTCTGATCCGCCAGCAGAACCGGAAGAACGGCGTCAACACCGCCCTCGCGACAGTCTGCAGCTGCCCGGCGTCCCGACGCTTCCGTGCTGCACTCACGTTCCCATCATGACTCAACGAGGGTCCCCACCGCGAGTCCCTTTGTGTGAACGGTGAGTGACAGCTCCGTCACGGTCCGTGCTGTCGACAACGTTGCGACGAACGACTTCGCCGCCTTCGCAGGACGATCGCGTCAGACAAGGGTGAGGCTCATGCGGGGCGAACGACGTCGACGCCCAACAACGCCGCCGCCTCGCTCACTCCCAGCCCGGCATCGACCGCCCGGTCGATCGCCTCCACCGCTCCGGGCGTGAAGAGGTCCTCGTCGAGGGCGCGACGTACCTCGTCGAGGCCGCCCGACCCGGCGCCGTTCGCCGCCCATCGCGACAGCCGCTCGGCGGCGGCGGGCATGATCGCCTCGTCCCACTCCCAGCCCTCCCGGTAGTGGTGACCGACGACGGCGAGACGGACGGCGCGGGGGTCGTAGGTCTCGGCGAGGTCCGCCACGAACACGAGGTTGCCGAGCGACTTCGACATCTTCTCGCCGTCCATTCGGATCATCGCCTGGTGCATCCAGTGGCGGACCAGGGGCTGTCCGGTGGCGGCCTCGGACTGGGCCGCCTCGCACTCGTGGTGCGGGAAGATCAGGTCGGCACCGCCGCCGTGCAGATCGATCGTGGTGTCGAGCTCGCGGAGGCACAGCGCCGAGCACTCGATGTGCCAGCCGGGCCGACCCGGGCCCCACAGCGACTCCCACGCCGGCTCGTCGGGCAACGAGGGCTGCCACAGCACGAAGTCCAGCGGGTCGCGCTTGTGTGGATCGTCGACGTTCCCCCCGCGCTCCGCGGCGAAGTCCAGCATCTGCTCACGGGTGTAGTGCGACACCTGGCCGAACTTCGGGAACCTCGCCACCTCGAAGTACACCGCGCCGCCCGCCTGGTACGCGTAGCCCTCGTCGAGCACCATCCCGATGAAGCCACGGATGTCCGCGATCGCGGAAGTGGCGCGCGGCTCGGACCACGAGGGCAACACATCGAGGCGTTCCATGTCGCCGTCGAAGCGGGCCATCTCCCGCGCGGCGAGGTCGAGGTAGTGCACCCCGAGCTCGCGGGCCTTGCCGAGGATGGAGTCGTCGACGTCGGTCACGTTCCGGACGCAGCGCGTCTCGTGCCCGAGGTCGCGCAGCCGGCGCTGCAACACGTCGTAGGCGAGGTACGTGGCGGCATGGCCGAGATGTGTCGAGTCGTACGGCGTGATGCCGCACGTGTACATCGTGACGATCCGGTCGGGCTCGAACGGCCGGACGGTCTCGGACGCTGTGTCGTAGAGCCGCACGGGGCGACGCTAGCGGGACGCGCTCAGCGCGATGCCGAGAGCGCAGGACGGCGTCGGGCCCATCAACCCAACTTGCCGTCGAGACCGGTGAATCGGATGGCCACGCGGGTCTTGTACTTCATGTTGACCTGGAGCAGCACTGCGGCGAAGGCCTCGATCGGCGCGGCGTTCGAGAGCTCGCCCGCGTCGAGCGGACGCAGATCAGGCAGCTTGGTCACGATGTCGATCGTGAGCTCGGTGGCGGACGGATGGTCCGAGCACACCAGCACGTCGCTCTCTACCGGCTCCGAGATGTCACCGAGCTCCTTGGCCGGCACGTGGTGCATGGCCGCGCTGACGAGGCTGCGCGGGACCGCGGCCTGGACCGAGGCCGCCACCGAGCCACGGGGTGGCACCAGCGGCTGGAACTCGTGACCGACCTTCGCGAGGGCATTGGCCATCGAGATCACGACCTTGCCGCGGAGGCTGGACGCGACTCCCGCCACCGTCACGGCCGCGGCGTCCCACGGCGTGGCGACGACGACGACATCGGACGCGGCCGCGGCCTCGTTGTCGCCGGCGGTCAGCGGAAGGTTGCGTTCCTCCCACTTCTCGTAGAGCCGATCGCGCACCTCGAGCGCCCGGTACTTCGAACGCGATCCGATGACCACGTCGAAGCCTGACGCCGCGAGCCGCGCCGCCAACCCGCTACCTGCCGGACCCGTTCCACCGAGAACACCGATCTGCATCACGACAGGGTGCTACCCGGCGGTAACTAGGCGCAATCCGGGCATTTGCCTACGGTGACCCGATGGGCCTTCTGGATGGCAAGCGAATCCTGGTGACCGGCGTGTTGACCGACGCGTCGCTCGCCTACTCAGTAGCGGAGACGGCGATCGCCGAGGGCGCCGAGGTGGTGCTGACCGGTGCGGGGCGGGGATTGCGCCTCACCGAGAGGGTGGCCCGGAAGCTCGCCGCACCCGTCGAGGTGCTCGAGCTCGACGTGACGGTCCCCGCACAGGTCGCGGCCACACGGGAGGCGCTGGCCGAGAAGTGGGGCCGGGTCGACGGGGCGTTGCACGCGATCGGATTCGCCCCCGAGTCGTGCCTGGGCGACGGATTCATGGACACGCCGTGGGACGACGTCGCGACCGCGATGCACATCTCCACCTACTCGTTGAAGACCATCGCCGACGTGGTGGTTCCGCTGATGCCCGAGGGCGGATCGATCGTCGGGCTGGACTTCGACGCCACGGT
>DATEEV010000527.1:0-5252 GCA_035281005.1 Microthrixaceae bacterium
TGGTCATCTCCTCGTACAGGGTCTGGATGCCCGCGACGTCGATCCGACAGGCGGTGACCTTGGGGATCTCCGGATCGTCGGTCAGCCAGAAGTGGATCCGCACGCCGTCGCGTTCGACGATCGCATGAGCGTCGGTGACGAGCACCGACTCGAAGCCGAGCCGGGATTCGTAGAACCCAACGGTCGCGTCGAGGTCGAGCGATGCCAGGATCGGAACCGCACGGCGGAACATCGCTCAGCGCGCCGGGGTGCGGTCGAGGTCGGGCTCGATGAAGATCAGCTTCACTGTGGGCACCGCGTCCCGCACCGCGGCTTCGACCTCGTCGATCGACGCCGCCAGCGCCGCCATGTCCATCTGCGGGGCGAAGGCCAGCTTGGTCGCGAGGAGTACTTCCTCGGGGGCGACGTGCTCGGTGCGGAGGTGGATGATCCTCTCGACCGACGGGCGCTGTTCGATCGCCTGGCGGATCGCAGCGAGATCCTCGGGGGTGGCCGCCTCGCCGATGAGCAAGCTCTTCATCTCGATGGCCAGCACCACGGCGATCAAGCCGAGCAGGACCCCGATCACGAGCGTGCCGTAGCCGTCCCAGATGGGATCGACCTTCCATGCCATGAGCAGGGCACCGGTCGCGATGAACAATCCGATGAGTGCGCCCAGATCTTCCAGCAGCACCACGGGGAGCTCGGGGACCCGAGTCCGACGGATGAAGCGCACGATGCTCTCGTCGCCCTTCATGGCCCGGGCCTCGTGGTACGCGGTTCTGAACGACCAGAGCTCGAGCCCGATCGCCACCACCAGGATCACGATCGCCACCATCGGCGAGGTGATCTCCTCGGGGTGTTGGATCTTGTGGGCCGCCTCGTAGAGAGAGAACAACGAGCCCAGCGAGAACAGCACGAGCGCCACCACGAACGCCCAGAAGAACCGCTCCCGGCCGTACCCGAAGTTGTGCTCCTCGTCGGCGGCGCGGGTGGCGCGCCGACGCCCGAGCAGCAGCAGTCCCTGGTTTCCCGTGTCGGCGACGGAGTGGATCGACTCGGCCAGCATCGAGCTCGACCCGGTGATCACGAACCCGACGAACTTCGCGATCGCGATGCCGAGGTTCGCGAAGAAGGCGGCGATGATCGCCCGGGCACCACCGCCGGCTGACACGGCGTGGAGGCTACCGAGCGACGTGACGCCACGTCAGCCGTTGAGGAACTGTCCCATGTCGAAGTAGTCGCGCCAGGCGGCGATCTTCCCGTTCGCGATCTCGAAGGCGCCGGCCACGGGGAGCGAGATGGTCTTGTCGCCGATCGTCATCGTGTCGGTCCGCTCGTTCATCACGAGGTTGCCCACCGCGAGCTGGCGGTGGATGACGAAGTCGAGGCTCGACGCCATGCCCAGGAATCCCTCGAGGAACGTGCGGATCGCCTCATGGCCGACCGACGGCTCCATCGGGATGTTGTGGTACACCGCGTCGTCGGCCATGAAACCGAGGATCTCGTCGAGGTCCGCTCGGGGAACGGCTTCGCAGAACGCTCGGACGAGGAGGTCGGGGTCGTGGGGGAGCGGTGTCATCAGTCGGATGTTATGGGTTGCCCCGGAGACCGCCGAGCTGGCGGCGCGGAGGGGATCAGGCGACGCCGGCCAGCCACTCGCCCCACACGGGCGGCGGGTGCGACACGCCCGCGGCCGTCAGCAACACGACCGCACCTCGCGGCGCGATCGGACGTTGCTTCAACGTCCAGCCGAGCTCGCCGAGCAGGCGGTTGCCCTTGCGGGCGTTGCAGCGCGTGCAGGCCGCGACGACGTTGGTCCACTCGTGGATCCCGCCCCGCGACCGTGGGACCACATGGTCGACCGTCGAGGCATGGCGCTGGCAGTGCGAGAACTGGCACCGTCGGCCGTCTCGGACCAGCACCGCCTGGCGCGACAGGGGGACGGTGGCGCGGAACGGGACATGGACCATGTACCGGAGCCGCACGACCGCTGGGACCGGGAGGGCGAGCGACACCGAGCGGACCTGCCCCTCACCCTCGGCGAGGATCTCTGCCTTGCCCGCGACGATGAGGCCGATGGCCCGCCGCAACGAGATGACTCGCAGCGGCTCGTACGATGCGTTCAGCAAAAGGACCGCCATCACTCCTCCCGCGAGAGATGCGCGGCCCCCATTCTCACCTTTCGTGGCCCATCGCGTCGCCCATTACGTCCCACGTCCGATCCGACGACAGCGAAGCACCCGTTCGGCGTTCTCGATCCGTTCCTCCTCGATCACGAATCCCGAGCGACGCAGCGCGTCGCCGAGGAGCAGATCGGCGACGTCCGCGGGGACGCTTCGACGGCCGATCAGACCCTCGATCGGGACCCGCACCTCGACCATCTCGTCGCCGGCATCCGAGGCGGCGTCGATCGTCGCGACGGCCGCGGCGAGCGGGTCGGCGGGCTCGCTCGAAGCGTCGGCGGCGGAGGAGGCCGCTGCCGTCGACGGTGCGCCACCGGGATCGGTGCCGTCGCCGGCTGCCTGTCGCCCGCGGCGGTCTCGCAGCACCCTTCGCACGCGAACCACGGCGTAGGGCGCCACGATCACCACGGCCAGCAGGAAGTACACGGCCATCGAGCCGAGGCGGTCGGCCTCGTCGGCTCCGATGACGTACGCGATCACGACCCCCGGAACCTACCTGCCGGCCCGGTAGTGTCAGGTCGTGGACCAGATCTCGATCGACCCCGAGCTGCTGGACGATTCGACCATCGACGAGCTCGAGGCCGACCTCGCCTCGGTCGACGGCGCGCTGGCTGCGATGGACGCGGTGCCTGACGGTGCCGAGGGCGCAGCGGAGGCGATCACGGCCCTGATCGACGGCGGCCGCTTCGACACGGCGGGGCCGGGCCCGGAGCCGTCGGATCTGGTCGGGGCCTCAGATCTGATCGGGGACAGTGAGCTCGGCGCCGGTCAGCAGGTCGAGCCGCTCACCCAGCACCAGGGTCCCGTCGTCGCGGACCTCGAGCCACCGGCCGGAGAGGTTGGGGAGCCGGTGCCGTTCCGTCCCGAGGTGACCCTCCAGGTTCATCACGACACCACCGTGGGTCACGACGAGGACGTCGCCGTCGCCGATCGTGGCGGCGATCCGGCCGATCGCGCCTGACACACGCTCGAGGAGGGCGTCGTCGTCCTCCCAGCCGGGCGGGCGTCGCCCGTCCGCGAGGTAGCCGGGGTAGGCGACCTCGATCTCGTCCCGGGTGAGCCCGGCGAACTCGCCGGCATGGCGTTCCTGCAGGTCGTCCTCGGTCAGCACCGGCCCGATGCCGAGCTCCGCGGAGATGATCGCGGCGGTCTCGGCGGCCCGGTCGAGGGGCGACGAGACGATCGCGTCGACCGCCCCGAGTGCCGCGGCGGCGTGGCGGGCCTGCGTGCGGCCCAGTTCGGTGAGTGGCGGATCGGCCTGGCCCTGCCAGCGGCCGTCCGCGTTCCACTCGGACTGTCCATGGCGGACGAGCAGCAGTCGGATCACGGCGCAGCACCGTAGCGGGCGTCGATCCGGAGTCCGCCAGTGGTATCCCCCAGCCTGGATAGCCTCGCTTCCGATGGCGACCATCCGACTCTTCGCCCAGGCACGAGAGGCCGCGGGGACGGGCACCGACGAGATCGACGCGCCCGACGTGGCCGCGGTCCTCGATGAGGCCCGCCGGCGCTACGGGTCGTCGTTCGAGGCCGTCCTGTCGACCTGCAAGGTGTGGTTGAACGGCGAGCCGGTCGAGGGCGACGCCGCCGTCGGTCCCGAGGACGAGGTGGCGGTCCTGCCGCCGGTGTCGGGCGGATGACCGCCCGGGCCGTGCTCCGCCGACCGCGCCCCGAGGCCGTGTTCCTCGAGCGGTACGCGGTCGTCCATGACATCTCCGGCCCGCGGGTCCGACTCGCGCTGCTCTGGAGCGCGGGGGTGGTCGTGGCGTTCGTGTTCGGGACCTTCGTCCTCGCCCTCTACTTCGGGGCGACCGCGGCGATCGGCGCGCTCCAGGCCGCGGCGCAGGCCCGTCACGCCGGCTGGACGGCCAACCAGGCCCTCGCGGGGATCGGCGCTGCCGGGGTCACCCTCGCGGCAGCGGTGAACGTGCGGATGTGGGGCCTTGCCGTGATCGTGTTCGCCCTCGCCGCGGTGCTGTTCCCCGAGCAGTTCGGGGTGCCGAGCGTGCTCGGGGGCCTCCGCGGCGAGACCGGCGACGGGAGCGATCCCGATCGACCTCCGCGGCCGACCCTCGCCCAGCTCGCAGGCCCGACCGCCCACACGCTCGGCCCGGGGCTGTTGATGGGCCTCGCCGCCGCGTCGGCCGTGCAGGTCGACCGCGTCGACGCGATGGTCTTCATCTTCCTGTTCGTCGCCGTGAGCACGTACGACGCGGGGGACTTTCTTTGCGGCGCCGGGTACGACTCACTCGTCGCCGGGCCCCTGGCCGGCGCGCTCGGCGTCGGCGTCGTGACCGCCGCCATGTACATCGCCCAACCGCCGCCACTCGAAGGCACCGAGACGCTCGTGGCCGGCGCGCTCCTGATGCTGGCCTGCCCGGCCGGGCAGTGGCTGGCGTCATGGCTGCTGCCGACCGCCCGCTCGAAGGCACCGGGTCTTCGCCGCCTCGACAGCTGGCTGTTGGCGGCCCCGGCGTTCCTCGTCGTCTGCTGGTTCGCGGACGGCTGATCTGGCCCCGTCCGGCGGACTGGCGGAACCGATCCCTGGCCAGTCCTTCAGGGACGGCGACAATGTGCCGATGGATGACCGGCAGCCACCATCTCGCTCGCGCCCTCAGGAGGATCCCGTGACCAAGCTGTTGGACCATCTCCTCGACGGGATCGACCCGGGCATCCTCTCTCAGCGCGACATGGTCGAGCTGCGCCAGCTCCGCCAGGAGTACCAGGAGATCGAGACCGGCCTGTCGTTCGGGCGCCGCCTGGTACAGGGCCGCCTCGACATCGTGCTCGCCGAGCAGGACCGTCGTTCGGGAGGCCCCGGCGAGCGCCTGGGAGGACCCGACGAGGTGCTCGGCCGGCTTCCCGACGTGCTCGCCCAGCACAGCCGAGGCGGCGGCAGTCGCCGGCTGATCCCCGACCTCGAGCTGCCCGATTTCATCGATGTCTTCACGGGCGAGCTCGACCATCTGATCAGCGCCGACGAGCTGCGGCGCCTCCCCGAGCTCGATGATGCGCGGATCGACGCGGCCGTCGATCGCCTGGGTGAGCTCGAGCAGCAGCTGTCGCGCAACCGGGCCGAGTTGCACCGGA
>DATEEV010000528.1:0-12396 GCA_035281005.1 Microthrixaceae bacterium
GCAGTTGGTAGGGGAGGAAGCCCACCACGAGTCGGATGTAGTCGCGGACTCGGATCTTGAGCGAGAAGGACCGCCCGAATTCGCGCAGTGCCGCGGTCTCGACCGCAACGGTGACGGTCATGATCGCGGCGGGGATGAACGTCAGCAGCGCCGCGACGAGGGGAATGGACAGGGTGAAGGCCATCACCATCGCCGCGGGAACGGAGATACCGACGAACGCCTGCAGGAACGGCATCGAAAGTGTGTAGCGAGCCAACAGTCGTTGGGAGGGGGTCGGGAGGCGACGCCACTCGCGTTTCTTCAGGACCTGCAGGAAGCCTTGGTTCCACCTCGTCCGCTGCCGTAGTAGCGACGAGATGGTGTCGGGGGTCTCTTCGCGTGTCACCAGGTCAGGTTCGAACGCGACGGCGACCCGGGAACCCGACGACGACAAGCGGACGCCGACGTCGCAGTCTTCTGCGAGGCAGCTCGGGTCCCACCCGCCCGCCTCCTGCAACACCGAGCGACGGAAGAACACGGTGTTCCCACCCAGTGGGATGAAGCCCTTCCGTGCATGGAGGTGCAGGCGGCTGTGGAAGTAGAAGTAGTACTCGAGGCAGTTGCGCAGTGCCCACCAGCTGGACCGGAAGTTCATGAGCTGCACGCCGCCCTGCACCACGTCCACGTCGGGTCGGGTGACGAAGAGCTGCTCCACCCGCTCGAGCAGTCCGGATGCGACGAGGTCTTCCGCGTCGAAGAC
Organism: Microthrixaceae bacterium; assembly: GCA_035281005.1. GTDB lineage: Bacteria > Actinomycetota > Acidimicrobiia > Acidimicrobiales > Microtrichaceae > DATEEV01. The sequence goes on from DATEEV010000528.1 coordinate 740, forward strand.
CCCGACCACGTCGCCGGTGCAGTGAGGCAACGCGGCGTTGAGAGCCTTCGGCTTGTTCTTCGGTCGACTGTGGTCGACAACGACGCGCAGCCCCCGGTGGCTGGCCGCCGCCTGCTCGGCGATCGCGGCCGTCGCCGGGTCGTCGTCGCCGACCACGACGATCACCTCCCGGTCTGGGTGCGTCAGCGCGGCCAGACCGTCGAGGGTGGTGCCGAGCACCGCCTCCTCGTGGCGGGCGGGAACGATCAACGAGAACCGGAGCCGACCCGCTGGTGTGACCGGTTCGGGGGGCGCCGCGCCGTCCCCGCGGAACCGGGTCCCGTCGAGCGAGGCCGGGGTTCGCCACGCCTCCAGCATCCACATGAGGGTGGTCACGGCGACGACAAGCATCAACGCACACACCGACGCCACGACCAAGAGCAGCATCGTCATCATCGGAGCTCTCCCTCAACCCTGAGCGCAGACCGCATCCGGTCGTGAGCAGGGCAGCAGGGCGTACGTCCCTCGCCCGGAACGCTCGCTCCGTGTCGGGCCACGCATCGGCTGCGCCCCCGGGGTTCCGCGGACGGGCTGAACCGGGCGGCGCCGGTCGCCGGTGTCTGCGCGCTTCCCGACCTCGAGTACCACGCCATGAGTCCCACGCTTCCTCCTTCACCTTCCTGAATGCTCGATGTCGCCGACGCGGGTTTCGCACGCGGACGGTCCTCAGACTTCGAGAGAGTCAAAGCCTGAGGACCGCCCGGTGGGTCCCCGCCGCAGAGGACTGGATGAATCGTCCTTACCCCAATCACGGTGCGCCAAACACACGCAAACAGAATGTAAATGCGCCCGAAACCGAGGCACATAGCTCAGAAGTCATCGCATTCACGACCGACCAAGTGGGCTTCGAGAGTCGGGCTGCCCTGGTTGCGGGTGACGCGCCGAAGGCGGCGCGACCCTCATCAGATCAGCCTTCTCGGAGACGCTCCGGCGGCTGCTCACCTGGACCGGGGGCCGAACGCGCGATCGAACCGCTGATCAATAAGCGAACCGCCCGTCTCCTGATTTCTGCGCCTTACGCACTGGGGGAAGTGCCCCAAATGCCCAATGGCAGGAAATGCGGTCGTATTAGATCGCTCGAAGGGGTCGCGAAGTTACGTGTTTCTCTTGGAATGAGTTGGGGTAAAGGTCGCGCCCCGAAACCTCTGGCGGGATCACCACGATCGCGGGCGTGTCGCCGGACCGGCTACGTCACCGACATCCAGGGTCGCCGACGAAGCGTCGACCTCGACGCGCTCACCGGCCGACAATGACGCGCGGCGACGGTCGTGACCCTGCGGGAGTCAGAATCCGGCGGTGGCGGCTCGGGAGAGCTGCCAGTCGTAGCTGTTGCTATACACACTTGGAGCAACCGGATCGCCTCGACGTCACCCGCAGCTGTTTTGGGTGTGCCGTCGGCATCGCCGGACAGGACTGCTCGAGCCGCTCCGATGGCATCGACGGGGTCGGACTTGGCGTGGCGGCGACGGTGTGGCGGTTGGGTCGTGTCACCTCGACCACGACGACTTCGGCTGCGGCGAGGAACCGGGCGAGACCGGCCCCCCACGCACCGGTGCCTTCCACCCCGACCGCGGTGATCTCACCGAACCTGGCGAGCCAACCCAGCAGGGCCCGGTAGCCGGCCGGGGTGGTCGGGAACGCTTCGGTGCCGAGCACGCGACCGAGCTCGTCGAGCGCGGCCGCGACATGGGTGTCTTTGTGGGTGTCGACGCCGCCAGTCACGCGGCGTTGGTGGTCTGTCATCGTGGTACCTGCCATCCGTTCGTGAGTCGGGTGGCACGCACAGCCAGATCGTCGGACAGGCCAGTGATGGGGCTCCGGCACGAGCTTCTATCAGGTCACTTCGACCGGCTGGTTGTGCCGGCAGGCCCTGCTCACCTGGTCGACTGTTCGGGACAAGGACATCCGAAGAGTCAGGCGATAGGAGAGTCAGACCAGGTGGGCAGGAGCCGCCAACTTCTACACGGCACCCGCCGCACCAACATCCTCACTGGCGGTAGGGGTAGATCCTGTCAGCGGGAACAGAGAGGCATCCGGGAACGCCACGACGTCGCAGGTGTGGGTTGCTGGATCGGCTCAGGGAGATGGTTGCCGCGGCGCAGGTTGCCCTGGTGCTGCGCGACCCGGTGATCGCCACGATCTGGGCAGGTTCCTGTCGCGGGCTGATCGCGTCGTGACGGGACGTGTCGGCGACGCGAGACAGGCACGCCGGATCGCTCCGGCGTGCCTGTCTCAGTAGGCAGGTGGTTGGCTTCGGGTGAATGGCTACAGGACGCTCCTTTGGTGGCTGCGGCTCTGAACGGCCCGCCACACGAGTAGAGCGACGACGGCGCCGATGAACGAGCCGATCAGGCCCGACAGCTGCAGCGCGCCGTCACCGGCGTCACGGCCGAAGATCAGCCAGCCCAGGAACCCGCCGATGAGCGAGCCTACGAGGCCCAGTACCAGCGTGGCGACGATGGACATGTCGTCACGTCCGGGGACCGCGAGCCGGGCGAGTGCCCCGGCGATCAGTCCGATGATGATGGCCCAGAGGATCCACATGTCCTTTGTTCTCCTTCTCGCGTGATTGACGTTGTCGTGGGACTGTCTTGGTTCAGGTCGTCGGGCTCAGACGGCCTGGGTCCGGCGGGTGGTGCGGACCCGGTAGCCGAAGAGACCGGCGAGCAGTGCGACGAGGCCGCAGATCGCGATGAACCAGGCGGCTTCGGTGGTGAGGCCCAGGTCGGTGCGGGTGTCGGCGGACATCGCTGCGCCGACGACGCCGGCGACCAGCAGGAGGGCGCCGATGAGGCTTCCGAGCGGTCGGGTCGATTCGCTCGCGGCGCTCAGCACCAGCAACACGCCGGCGCCGAGCTCGACGAGACCGACGATCGCGCTGTGGCCCATTCCGAGCACGTCGACCACTGGCGTCTCGAGGTTGGAGTCGACACCGGCCTTCACCAGCACCACGACACCGACGACGCCGAGCACCAAGCCGACGAGCCCGAGGATCCAGCGCCCTGGGCTGATCTCCATTCTGTGCGTGTCGACCTCCGCGGCGCGGGTGTTCACCCCGGCGTCGACGATCTCCGTGTGTTCTCGATGTGTCATCTGGTCAGCCATTGCCATCTCCCCTCGTAAGTACCGCCGGCCTCCGCCGGGTGGCAGCTCAACTACCCGGACTGGTTCGCGGCGAAACCTTGAGGGGAAGGCGGGCCCAGGCCGGCGGGTCGCGACGGACCTGTGCTCGACCCTGGTCCGCTGCGCGTGCGGACTGTGCTTGGATGCAAGTCGTCGTCGATGAGCGTGGGCGGAAGACAAGCTGATCGCTCAACTCTGCGCTTCGCTGAAGCGTTCAGCGCAGGTCGGAAAGGACTACCGATGGACGGACTCGAGGTCACCCATTCCGCTCATGATGAAACGGATCATGCGTTCAAGGTGGTGGCTCACGGGGAGATCGACGTGGCGACCGTCGCCGTGCTTGCCGCGCAGTTCGACGAGCTCCGCGAGCGAGATGCCATGCTCATCGTGCTCGACGCGAGCGGGGTCGGCTTCGTCGACAGCTCTGGTCTGCGTTGCATCATCGCGGCGTCACACGAGATCGAGGGTCGAGGCGGGCGGTTCCTCATCGAGGGGATGAGCCCCGCGGTGCAGGGTGTGCTCCAGGCCACCGGCCTCCTGGAGAAGTACCGCTCAGGGGAGTGAGGGTCGGTCCGGCAGTCGGACCACGGTGAGGAAGAAGTCGTCGATGGCGCGGATGACGTTGTGGAACTGTGCGAAGTCGACCGGCTTGCACACGTACGCGTTGGCATGCAGGCCATATGACCCGAGCACGTCGTCCTGGGCATCGGAGGTGGTGAGCACCACGACGGGGATGTGTCGCAGCTCCTCGTCGACCTTGATGTCGGCGAGCACCTCGCGGCCGCTGATCTTGGGCAGGTTGAGGTCGAGGAGGATCAGATCGGGTCGCTCGATCTCCGCGTAGTCGCCGCGCCGGTGCAGCAGGTCGAGGGCCGCTTCGCCGTCGTCGACGACCACGAGCTCGTGGAGCAGTTTGCTCTCCTCGAGCGCCTCACGGGTGATGAGGACGTCGCCCGGGTCGTCCTCCACCAGGAGGATTCGGATGCTGTCGGTGGCGTAGGGAGTCATGGAAGATCGTCCTCGCTGGAGATCGTGACGTCGGCGGTCGCCGGGTCCTCGATGACCGGAAGTGTGAACATGATGATGGCACCGGACCCGTCGGGCTCCTCGAACCAGATCCTGCCGCCGTGGAACTCGACGATCCGCTTGCACAGCGCCAGGCCGATCCCGGTTCCCTCGTACTCGTCACGTCCGTGTAGCCGTTGGAAGATGACGAACACCTGCTCGCGGTACTTGGCGTCGACGCCCAGACCGTTGTCGCGACAGGTGAAGGTCCACTCGTCACCCGACCGCTCGGCCGTCAACGAAACCTCGGGCGGCAGCTCGCTGCGGTACTTGATGGCGTTGCCGAACAGATTGCGCAGCAACGCGGCGAGCAGGGCCTCGTCCCCCGAAACCACTGGCAGATCGCCGATCTGAAGCGTCGCGCCGGCCTCCTCTGCCACCCGGTGCAGCTCCCGCTCGACGGATTCGGCGACATCGCCGAGATCGACCGGCACGAAGTCGGTGGTCGTGCGCCCGACCCTCGAGAAGTCGAGCAGGTCCGAGATCAGTGCTTGCATGCGCTTGGCGCCGTCAACGGCGTACTCGATGTAGGTGCGAGCTCGGTCGTCGAGCTGGTCGGCGTAGCGCTGCTCGAGCAGCTGGCAGAACGAGGCGACCTTGCGCAGCGGCTCCTGCAGGTCGTGCGAAGCCACGTAGGCGAATTGTTCGAGGTCGCGGTTCGAACGTTCGAGGTCCTCGGCCACGGCCTCGCGCTCGGCGCGAGCCAGGTTCATCTCCGCGAGGTCGGCCACGATGCGACTGCGCATCCGATCCACCGACGTTGCGAGCTCCTCGAGCTCGAGCGGGCCGTCGACACGGAGCTGGAAGTCGAACTCGCCGGACGCAACACGGCCGGCGTCGTCCTGCAACACGAGCACCGGCGTGATCACTTGGCGGCGGATCACCCAGCTTCCCGCGACCATGACCCCCACGAGGAGGCTGACCGAGGCGATCGTCGTGATGACGAGGTTGCGCGTCGTGTCGGACAGATCCCGACGGGCGTCGGCGCGTGTGGCGGTGATGACCGCCGCGGCCTCGTCGAGCTCGGTGCGGATCCGGTCGAACTCCGTCGCCGACCCCTGAACGATGGGAGCGAGCGCCGCGAGGCCACCCTCGACCGACAACAGCGGTGTCGCGATTTCGGTCCGCCATGTCTCGGCCGATCGTTGCACTGCTTCGATCGACGCCAGCAGCGACGGCGGCTCATCCGCCAACAGCTCGCGGAGCGCGTCCACGAGCTCGTTCTGTGCACGACGCCCGTCTTCGTAAGGGGTGAGGAACTGCCGTTCGTTCGACAGCGCGTATCCACGCACACCGGTCTCTTGATCGAGCAACGCCGATCGGAGGCGCTCGAGCCGGAGCCCGGCCGGGTCCAGGGTGTCGAGGATCCTCGTCCGCGCGGAGTCCTGCGACCGAAACCCGATGGACAGCGACACGACGGCAAGGAGCGTGACCACCACCGCCACCACGATGCTGACGGTGGCCAGCGTCCGCAGGCGCCACGATGCTCGTCGTTCGCTCACGGGCTGATCGTGAGGCGGCCCACCGCCACGTCGTCGCGCCAACCGTCCATGGCCATTCCTGCAACGGTCTCGATCATCGCGTCCACCGGCGAAGACGTGGCGTCGGCGCCGGCGAACACCGACTCGAGCAGCGTGTGCTCGCCGATGGATCCGTCCGCGAGGCGCACCTCGTGGAGCCCGTCGGTGTACACCGTGATCGCCGCGCCCGATCCGAGCTCATGAACCGTTCCTGGCCACTCCCGATGTCGGATGCCGACTCCCAGGGGTGGCCCCGACCGACGGTCGCGAATGAACCCGCGTCCCGTCAGGTATGGGGGCGGGTGCCCCGCTGAGCGGACGAGCACCGAGGCGCGTGAGGGGTCGATCGTGAGGTCGCAGACGGTCGCGAACTCCGAGCCTTCGACGCGCTCGGCGACGAGGACCGACTCGAGCAGGGGAAGGATGTCCTTGGCCGCATCCGACGACATGGCGAGTGTTCGCCACGCGATGCGGACGGCCACCCCCAAGGCCGCTTCCTCGATGCCGTGACCGGCCACATCGCCGATCACGATCCGAATCGTGCCATCCGCCAGCTCGACACAGTCGGTGAAGTCGCCACCGATCACCCCGTCCCGGGCGATGACGTAGCGCCGATCCCACCGGGCGGAGGGGTCGCGCAGAATCGGAGGTGATACGAGGTTCCGTTCCAGCCGTCGTTGCTCCCGCTCCCGCGACGCGGCGACAGCCAGCTGGGCAGCAGTCAGCTCGGCGCGCTTGCGTTCGATCGCATAGCGGATCGAACGGGCGATCGTCGCGCCGCCCTCCTCTCCCTTCACCAGGTAATCCTGGGCGCCGGTGGCGACGGCGCGGGTGGCGGCGGAGACATCGCCCCAACCGGTCAACACCACGATCGAGATGTCAGGTGCTGCATCGCGGATCGCCGTCAGCGCCTCGAGTCCGTCGACGCCGGGCAACCCGAGATCGAGCACGCAGCAATCGAGATCCGACGTACGCACGGCCTCGATCGCGTCATCAAGACCGGTGGCGACCGTCAGAGTGAGCTCCGGGCCGTGTTGGGACAGATGGTCCTTCAGAAGGAGCACGTCGGCCGGGTCGTCCTCCACCAGCAGCACGCGACGGGTCGGCGGCGCCCCCAGGCGTGAGGGACCCGTCTGCGCCATCGCCATCGGGTCATCTTCGCGGACGGTGATCGACGAGGGAGAACTCTGCATCGTCGATCACTGGCATCGCCCATGACCCAGGGGTCATTCGGTGAGGGAGGCGGGCTGACTGCGAACACCGGTCGCGGGTAGGAGAAACCGCCGTCGAGACACCGGATCTGGAGGACCTCATGGATTTGCTGGACCACCACATGATCCAGGACGAGTTGCCGAGCGAGTCGAAGCCGGTGAACGAATCCGTCGACGTGGCTGACAACTCGATCGCGTTTTACCAGCACCCCTCGACGGCTATGGGCGGTGGAGTCCACCCACTAGGCGCAGCACGACCTTGTGTTAGAGCAGCTCGACCATGGTGACCAGGCCATGTCGCGGTCGACCCGCCGCCCGTCGAGGAGAACCGGTTGTGTCGAGGCCAGTGCGCGACAAGGCCCGTCCACGCTGGAGCCCGACACTGTCGGACCGCACCTGTGGACAGGCCTGGCGGCGGGCACGCGGGCCCGCGTCAGCAACTGTCCTGGCGGTCGCGTTCCGCGCAAGCGAGACCCCTGTGACGTGGCTGCGGACAGCGGTGCTGCGGACAACCCGAGCAAGTGACCCTGTATCACCTGCAGCCAATCTATTGACTCAGGTCACTTAGTGAACTCATTGATTTCAATCAGTGACCTCTGTAGGTTTCGCATCGATGTCGACGAGCGAGAAGACCACGTCGCGAGATGCGCAGCGACTTGCGACCCGTGAGCGGCTTTTCGCGGCCGCCGTCGCCGAGTTCAAGCGGTCGGGCGTGGCTTCCGCCGACGTGAGCGCGATCGTCGCCGAGGCAGGTGTGGCGCACGGGACCTTCTTCTTCCACTTCCCCACGAAGGAGCACGTGGTCGCGGAGCTCGGCCAGCGCGAGGAGACGCGCATGGCCGGCGTGGTGGACCGGTTCCTCACGACTCCCCGGGAGCTCTCGGAGACGTTGGCGGAGGTAATCCGGCAGACGGGGTTATTGGAGCGGCGCATCGGCACGCCGCTGTTCAAGGACATGGTTGCGCTCTACTTCTCACCCGGTCGGCCCGAGTTGCAGCCGTGGATGGAACACCCGCTCATCACCCGCGTGATCGAGGAGTTCCGACACGCGGGCGACCAGGGCCGCATCCGCACCGACGATGCCGACGCGGAGAACAGCGGGATCTTCTTCTTCCTCGGTCTGTTCGCCCTCCTCGTGACCCATGACCGTTCGGCCCTGCGCAGCACGGTCCTCGAGCAGTACGCGGCGGTCCTGCTCCGCGGGTTGGAGGTCCGATGAGCGAGCCGATCTGCCGCAGTCGAAGTCGACCCACTCATCCGCGCTCGACGAGCGTGACCCTGTACCGGAGGAATCACCATGCTCCACGAGATCCTGCGTCTTGCCCTCGCCTGGGGCGTCTGCGGCCTGGTCGTCGCATTCTGGTACTGGATCATGAAGAGCCTCGGCACGTTCTGACCGACCCGATCGGCTCGAGCTCGAGCGCGGCGTATGGGGGCGCACCGTGAGCGACCTCGGGTCGACGTCGGCCGGCACGCTGCAGCGCAACTGCGCCGTCATTGCGGCCGCGTTGTCCGACGGTCGTCGGACCGACGCGCGCCTGGTGACCGGCGAGCACCGAGCCTTCGGCCTGAGCTCCGGCCGTGGCGTGGTCCACGTTCCCTACCCGCACCTCGATCCCGCCTGGACCGTCCGAACGGTCACCTGTGGGATCGCGCTGCAGTGTGCCCCCTCGAAGGACCGCGTTGCGACCTACGCCGTCGAGCACCTCACGCCACAGGATCTGGCGGCGCTCGCGGTCGTCGAAGGCCAGGTGGCCCTCGGATGGGTCGCCGCGAACTGGAGCGGCCTCATGCCGGAGTTCGAGCGGTTGCTCGGCGACGTCGACGTCCTCGATGCCGACCTCGACGACTCCGCGCTCCTCGACGCCGCGGCCGAGCTCGCGGCGTCGCGCTCGCAACTGGCGGTCCATCCGCTGTTCGGTCGACTTCCTCGTGCGACGAAGGCTCCCGGCGGCCTGGCCGCGGCGCTTCGCAAGAGCTACGGGCGGATGCCGTGGAATTCGAAGGAGCGTGCTCGACGCCGCATCCACTCGATCCCGGTGGGCGGCGACGGCGGGGTGCGAGATCCGAACCTCCCTCCCCCGAGCCGGCCGGAGGACGACGACATCGAGGTCCGCACCGACGAGCGGATCGGCATCCCGTACCCGGAGTGGAACGCCTGGACCGAACGCTTCCTCACGGACCACGTCGCCGTTCTGGAGCTTCCCCTCGTGACGGCAGGGTCGAGCCCGACGCGGGTCTCGCCGGCGGTGCGCCGGTGGTTCGAGGAGCACACGCACCGCATCGTCCGCAACGGTCTCGAGGACGGCTCCGACCTCGACATCGACCGCTACGTCGACCACTACATCCAGGCCGCGGCCGGCGAGGCCCACGAACCCCGGGTGTTCCGCGACCTCGTTCCGGGTGCTCGCGACGTCACCACTGCGCTGCTCCTCGACGGCAGCTCGTCGCTCGGCGCCCACAGCGGACGGGTCTTCGAACTCGAGCTGGCCTGCGCCGATTCGCTGTCCCAGGCCATGACCCTGGCCAGGGAACGTCACGGCATCTTCGTGTTCACCGGCAACACCCGGCACCGGGTCGACGTGCGGTGCCTCAAGGACTTCGATCAGCCCCGCTTCGTCGCCCCGAGCGCCGCCGGCCTCGTGACCGGCGGATACACGAGACTCGGCGCGCCGATTCGGCACCTCACCGCTCGCCTGCTCGGACAACCGTCGGAGCGCCGACTGCTGATCGTGATCGGTGACGGGCTCATGTCCGACGAGGGCTACGAGGGTCGCTATGCGTGGGCCGACGTCGCGCACGCGGTCGAGGAGGCCGAGGAGGCCGGCGTCGCCATCTATTACGTCGGCGTCGGGTCGACACGCGTCGACCCGTTGCCCGAGGTGTTCGGCCCGCGCCGCTCGCAACGAATCCGGCGCCTCGACGATCTCCCCCGGGTGCTCGCCCACGTCCATCGAGAGCTGGTCGCGGCATGAACGGCGACCACTACAGCGCCGATTACGTGGCGGTCGGCGAGGAGGTGCGCCTGTTCGAGCATGCGTACCGCCGCCGGCTCCCCGTGATGCTCACCGGCCCCACGGGATGCGGCAAGACCCGACTCGTCGAGCACATGGGCGCGCGACTGGAGCGACCCGTCGTGACGATCAGCTGTCACGACGATCTCACCAGCGCGGATCTCGTCGGCCGGTTCCTGGTGTCGGGTGGCGACGTCGTGTGGAAGGACGGCCCGCTGACCCGAGCCGTCCGCGACGGAGCGATCTGCTACCTCGACGAGGTCGTCGAGGCCCGCCACGACTCACTGGCGGTACTGCACTCGCTCACCGATCACCGCCGGACGTTGTTCCTCGATCGCGCCGGCGACGTCGTGGCGGCCCCCGACGGCTTCATGCTCGTGTGCTCCTACAACCCGGCGTACCGCAGCGCGCTCAAGGACCTGAAGCCCTCGTTCCGCCAGCGCTTCGTGACCCTGGCGATGACCTACCTGCCCGCCGACCGCGAGGCCGAGGTGCTCGTCGCCGAGAGCGGCATCGACGCAGGCGCGGCGGCGCGGCTCGTGCGCTGTGCCACCGCGATCCGCACGGCCGACGACGTGCTCCACTTCGAGCCGCCGTCGACCCGGACGCTGGTGACCGCAGCCCACCTCGTGGCGGCGGGGGTCAGCGAGGCCGAAGCGGCCGAGGTCTGCATCCTCGGCCCGCTCAGCTCCGACGGCACCGTCACACCAGCGCTCCGGGAGATCGCGGTAGCGAGCCTGCAGCCGACCGATTCGAACCACGACCAGCTCGCATGAGGGGGAGACCATGAGCGGGAGCCGACAAATGAACGAACAGGACCGGAAGAAACGACGAGCGCTCATCGTGCTCGAGATCGTGATCTTCGGCTACCTGCTGATCATGTTCCTGATCCAGCTACGCCTGTACGCACAGCGGAATTGGTAGGCGGTCATGTCGATCAAGGACGGACCCGGCACCGACATCAGCGGCATCGGCTACGACGACCACGTCGTGGCGAGCAAGCAAGCACAGCGCGACGCCGACAAGTGGCTCATCAGCGGCACGATCCTGATGGGCACCGCGATCCTCGGGATCTTCGGCCTGCCGCTGTTCCTCCGCGGCCTGTTCCTGCAGCGCCGGGCGCAACTCGGCGGCCTCTCGGTGCGCCCGATCATCGTGACGCTGATCGGCTACATGGTGATGCTCGACGGCGCGCTCAACACGTTCGGCTGGGCGATCGACCTGATGGCCAGTCACGCGTACGTCAGCCGCATCTTCCTGCCCACGTGGGGCAACATGTTCGACGCCGGTTACTTCTGGCACTACAACGACCTCGCGGTCGGCGGCGCCGGAGCACCGGGTGAGAAGGCGTGGGAGGTCCTCGGGATCTTCGTCGTGTTCCCCATGCGCATCGCGGCGTGCATCGGCTTCCTGCAGATGAAGCGGTGGGGCCACCAGTGGATGGTCGTGACCTGCTGGACCGGGATCCTGATGTGGATGGGCTACGTCGCGAACATGACCGTCTACGCGGACATCCGCTTCGACGGTGTGGTGTTCCCGGTGTTCGGGTGGTGGATCTACGACATCTTCTACATCACGCCCTTCATCGCGATCCCGTACCTGCACACCGTCAACCGCGAGATCTTCACGGACTGAGAGAGGGAGACAGCGATGGCTACGAAGTCAGAAGAGGACCTCCCGCTCGG